>PXAS01000387.1 GCA_003565815.1 PVC group bacterium | reverse complement strand
TCAGGCTTTCCCAACACACTTTCGCCCCCCCCTTTGCCCCTGCCGGTGCGGAGACCGGCGCTCCCGTCACCCTACGCCCCCTCTCAAAAAGCGATCAACGATGCCTGTTCGCCACAAAACCTTTTTCGAATGGGCTCTAGCTACGCCGGACACCGGATGCTACGAAATCCGCAACCCTTTTTAAAAAAGGGATGGTTCGTGATCTCTTTTGATAGAATTCCAGGAATGAAAAGGAGCGGAGTTGAAACTTTTCTTTGCAGAAGAAAATTTTATCCAAATTGAACATCCGTGGTCCGGCAAGGCGATCCGTGGTCCTATACTTCAAGGTGAACGTCCACAACATTTTCGGTTGCGATCGGATCCAGTTCAATGCGGTGAAACACAATCATTGGACTTCCCTTTTCGGATCGCCTCGTCGGCTTCTTTTTTATCGGCGGCATCCGGTTGGGGCGCGTCCTCCTTGAAGGCGGCTTCGGAACTGTAGTCAAGAATGACGAGCACGGGAAAGTGGTCGGAACCGATGTCGGGAAGGCGGCGCAACTCGACGAGGAGAAAATGCCGGGTTGCAAAAACGTGATCCAGCGGAAAACGCATCAGGCGGCTCCGGGTATCAAACGTGTTGATGAAGCCCCGGCCCACCCGGGGATCGCGCAACCCGCCCATTCGCTGAAAAAGCCGCGTGGAGCGGGACCAGGCCACGTCGTTGAAATCGCCGGCGACAATCACCGGAACCTCCCCGAGCCTTTTGACTTCCTTGGCAACCGAGAGCAATTCGGCATTCCGCATTTTTGCATCTTCCCGCGTGCCTTCTTCTTCCTCGGGCCGGTGGATGCCGGGAGGCCGGGGGTGTACGCCATACAGGGTCACGACCGTTCCCGAGCGGAGTCGTACCCGGGTGCGCATCGAGGGAATTTCCGCTTCGACCAAAAAGCGGACTTCCGGCTCCTCCAGTTCCAGCCTCGAATACAGCAACAGTCCATAATTGTTTTCCTGCGGTTGGAAGAGCGTGTACGGATAGTCCGCATCCAAACCCTCCAGTTGATCAAGCCACCATTGGGTCGTTTCGCTCAGCAGGATCACATCCGGGTCGCTGTCGCGAATGAGCGTTCGCAACGCTTCCACCTCCCGATTCTCGGCGAGCACGTTGAAGATCAGAATGGAAATGCGCTCGGCATCGTTTTCAGCTTGGCTCGGCGCCATTTCTTTGGGATACAACCGGGTGTAGGGCGCGATGGAAACAAGTTGCCAAATCAAGCCCAGACCCAGCAACGCGGCATGAAGGTGTTCCCATCGCCGCATGGGACGGAAACACCGCAGCGCCACATACCCGCCCAACGCCATCGCCATCAACACGGCGATTTGTATCCGGGGAAATTCAAATATACGGATCCACCAAGCGTCGCCCCGGTGAAACGGGATCAGGGTTGCAAAGATCAAGGCCAACGACAGCGTTCCCAGAACCAGGCGGCAGAGAAAATGGAGCGTTCCCCGCTCAGCTTTCATGGACCGGCTGCAGCAGGGGGATGCGACCCAGTTTGTGGGAGAGATCCAGAACCTGTTCCACGATGAGTTTTCCGTCTTTCCGGGTGCCGACGAAATCCCCGCGCAACAGTTTCAGCGCGTGGCGTTCATATTCGATTTCCGAGCGGGTGCGAACGCCCAAGCGGCGCAGGATCGGCAGGGGCGGACACCATCCCTTGTGCGCGTGCTGATTCAGCAGGGCCAGCGCGGCGCCGGACAGCAGCAGATACCTTTTCCGGAACAGGCTCAACAGCATGCCCCCCAGCGCGAGGAAGGACGCGTTGGTTTCCAAGATGCGTTCCACATCCCATTCCCGATCGAGTTCATGCAGCCGCTTGTCGATCCTTTTGGGATGCGCGATATGGTAGCGGATGCTGCTTTCCGTGGACTGCAGGATATCGCGGTTCACATGACAGGGACTGTTGCCGGGGACATTGGCGGCGTTTGCGGGGTTTTTCATGATGTCATTCCTTTGCTTTTGGTTTCCAGGGCCCTGAGCACCGCTTTATCGGCGCCGGTCATTTTCATCCAGCGTTTCTGCGACAGGGCAAAGGCGCAGGCCAGCATCACGGCGAAAACATATCCCCCGCCCATCCACATGAAGATCCGGCCTCTTTCCGCCAGGGTTCCGGGCAGAACCAGAAACAGACCCGCGTGAAAGGCCATGAAACCGGTAAAGAGAAACAGCATCAGCAAACAAAACCCCAACAGGCCGATCACGGAATTCCGCGCCGCCCGCACGGCTTTCACGTGCAGGAAGGTGGCTTTGATGCGCAGGGGACGGGTGAGTTTTTGCCGCTGACCGATTAACAGCCGATACAACAGCAGCCACACCACGATGTTTTTTGAACTCTTCATCCGTTTCTTCCGTCGGGGAGGGCTGACACCGGCCGGTTAATTCTTTTTACCCAGAAGAACGCCAAGGGCGACCGCGGTCACCAGCGTCAATCCCAGCGAAATCCAAGGGGCGTCATGTACTTTTTTGTCGACGGAGGCGGCGGTATCCTTGGTGTGTCCCACGGCGGAATCCCGCAGGGATTTCAGCTTTTCAAGGCCTTCCGACGCTTCGTCACTCACATCGGACTCCATGTCGTGGAAGGCCTTTTTCAGATCGCCGAATTTATCGGTCAACAATTTGGAAAAGTCCTCTTTCTTGCCTTGTGCGGCCTGATTCAGCATTTCCAATGCGTCATTGATTTTTTTGGTGTCTTGTTTTGTCATCTTGTTTTCTCCATTATCCATTGAGGGTTTCAATGAGGTGTTCATTGAGGGTTCGGTTGTGACCGTTTCAAGCACCAGTCTACAGCGGATCGTGCGTTTGTTCCATGGGGTTAAACCCTTCCCAAGGCGATGCGGGACGGTTTCGCATTCTCCGTGCCCGAAGAGACGGACGAAGAATAGGGGAGGGTTTCACCCCATGGAACCCGCGGGAGGATTGGGGTATGTTCCGGATAGATTCACCGACCTTCCGTATTCCCCCAACCCAAACACCAAACCAAAAGACATCCCCATGTTATATACCATTGCCATTATCCTGATCGTTCTCTGGCTGCTCGGACTCGTGAGCAGCACCACCATCGGCGGCTTCATTCATGTCCTCCTCGTGATCGCCATTGTCATGGTCCTTCTGCAGGTCATCCAGGGCCGAAAACTTCGCTGAATCCGCTCACCCGCACCCACGGGCGCATCTCGGAATTGGTGACATCCAAACCGTAGCTGCAACTGTCCCAGTTGCAGAACCTCTTATCAAGCGAATATATCAAAGCTGAGGACAGCTTCGACAACGGTGAGTCCGCCCTTTCACCAATGCCGAGATGCGCCCCGCACCCACCCCTCTCGGAAACGTCCATTGACTTTCCACTCAATCTCTGAAAGACTAAAAACATCATGCCCTTCTCCTCGCAAATCATCTCCGTTTTATTGGCCGACGATCATCAAATCGTCCTGGAGGGCTTGGCTTCGTTGCTGAAGCCGGAAGTGGATCTTGAGGTGGTCGGTTGTGCGGTGGACGGTCAGGAGGCCGTTCTGATGGCGGCGGAGCTGCATCCGGATGTGGTGGTGATGGACATCGCCATGCCCACGATCAACGGATTGGAGGCGACGCGCCAGATCCTCGCGCACAATCCCGCGGCCCGAATCATGTTGCTCTCCGCGCACCGGGATGATGTCTATATCGAACGGGCCCGGTTGCTGGGGGTGGCGGGCTTTCTCATCAAACAAAGCTCGGCCCACATGCTGGCTGCGGCCATCCGGGATGTGTATGGCGGCGGGACCTGTTACAGCCCGGGTATTGCAAAGGCCCTGCGGCACCGTCGGACGGAAAACAGCGGACGTCAGGTCGAGTCTCCCGAAGTTCCCTTGCCCCTGACCCCGCGTGAGGCGGAAACCCTGCAAATGGTGGCCGAAGGCAAAGCCAACAAACAAATGGCCGATCTGATGGGCATCAGCATCAAAACCGTGGAGAAGCACCGCGATCACCTGATGCGCAAGCTGGACATTCACGACACCGCCGGACTGACCCGATACGCGATCGCCACCGGGGTGATCGAAAGTCACGCCCCCCGGGCCTGACCCCCGCATCATTGGGAATGCCGTCCGAAACGGGTTCGGGGCGGCTACAGGGCCGGGTTTTACCCCATGGCGTTGGGACTGCTTTTGCTTTAGACTGTCTCAATATCGGGAAGCGATTCCCATTCACCCCATCACAAAACATCCCATTGAAAGATCACCATCATGAGCGGAACCATTAAAGTTGTCAAAGGAAGAATTCGCGAAGCGTTCGGCGCCCTGACGGGCAATAAACGCGTCCAAACCAAAGGAAAAGCCCAGCAGTCGGTTGGAAAAGTGGAAAAAAGCGCCAAAAAAGGCGTCGAGAAAGTCCGCAAGTCAGCCAAAGAAAACATTGCCGAAGCGAAAAAAGATGCGGAAATTACCGTTGAAAATGCCCAAAACGCGAAACTGCAAAAATAAATTTCGGCAGGGCCAACGCCCGCCCGGCGCCGGGCCATGCGGCCATCCGGCGATGGGCGGGCGGGCTTTGTTTACGAATTCAATTGCTATTCCCCCCGTTTCGGCGCATAATCGCGATTCAGGCCATGCTATGTCCTCTTCCAATCCATCCGCGTCGAACCCCGTGCGCCTTTCTCCCACCAGCCAAGGCGCGGGCCAACTGACATCCAAGGCCACGTCTCCCAAAGAAGATTTTCCGGACGACTTTCCGGTCGATTTTCCGATTGTGGCGCTGGGCGCCTCCGCCGGTGGCTTGGAGGCGCTGGAGCAATTTTTCCAGGCGATGCCGGGGGACACCGGCATGGGCTTTGTCGTCATCCAGCATTTGGACCCCGACCGAAAAGCCCTGATGCCGGAGTTGCTCCAGCGCTTGACAAGCATGAAAGTCGGGCAGGCGAAAGACCAAACCCGCATTTCCCCGAACTGCGTCTATGTCCTCCCGCCCAACAAGGAAATGTCGGTGCTGCACGGCGTCCTCCATTTGTTTGAACCCACCGATGATCGCGGTCACCGATTGCCCATTGACAGCTTTTTCATTTCCCTGGCCCGCGACCGGAAGGACAAGGCGATTGGCGTGATTCTCTCCGGAATGGGGTCGGACGGCACCCTGGGCCTGCGCGCGATTCGAGAACATGGCGGGCTGACCTTGGCCCAGGCGCCGGACACCGCGAAATTCGACAGCATGCCCCGCAGCGTCATCGATGCCAATCTGGCCGACAGGGTACACTCCGCCGCCGAACTGCCCGCCGCGCTTCAGACGCTCGTCAAACACCCCGGCCTGCTCCAGGCATCGGCCAAACCGGGAACCACCTGCCCGAACATTGAAAAGGCGCTGGTTCTGTTGCGTGACCGCAGCGGCCACGACTTTTCCGCCTATAAAACCAATACCATCCGGCGGCGCATCGAGCGGCGAATGCTGATTCATCGCATCGACACCCTGGATGTGTATATCCGTTATCTCCGGGAAAATCCCGCCGAAGTGGATCTGCTCTTCAAGGAACTGCTGATCGGGGTGACGTCCTTTTTCCGCGATCCCGAAGTATGGGACCGATTGAAGGAAACCCTGACCCCCATCCTCCAGGCGCGCGCACGGGAAGGAGGAACCTTCCGGGCCTGGGTCGCGGGCTGTTCCACCGGGGAGGAAGCCTACACCCTGGCCATGATCATCCGGGAAGCCCTCGACACCCCGGACGGCCCCCGGCCCATGCACCTCCAAATTTTCGCCAGCGATCTGAACAAGGATGCGATTGGGACCGCGCGCAGGGGACGTTTTCCCGCCGCCGCCGTCCAAACGCTGTCCCCGGAACGCCGGGAACGCTTTTTCCAAGAAGAGAAGGCCGGATTTTTCCGCGTTCGTACCGAAATCCGGGGAGACATGCTGTTTTCCGTTCACAGTCTGATCACCGACCCGCCCTTCACCCGTCTCGATCTGGTTACCTGCAGGAACGTCCTCATTTATTTGATCCCCGAGATGCAGGGCAAACTGGTCCCTTTGTTTCATTACAGCCTTCATCCCGGGGGGCTGCTGCTGCTGGGCAACGCGGAGAGTCTCGGACTCCACGCCCATTTGCTGGCCGATGTGGACGGCCCCCTGCGTTTGTACCGCAAACTGATGTCCGCCTACGCCCCGGATCTCCTTGATTTCCCCACGCGGCGTCACCCCCACACCTTGCCGGACCTTTCCGGAGACATTCCGGGAATCCCCATGAGCCAAAATCTACAAACCCTCGCCGAAAACCTGATCCTGCAACATTATGCCCCCGCCACCGTGCTGGTGGACGAACTGGGCAATATTCTGCATATCAGCGGACGGACCGGACACTATCTCGAGCCCGCCGCGGGCAAAGCCAACTGGAATCTCTTTCCCATGGCCCGCGAAGGGTTGCGCATCGATCTGCACCGCTGCTTCACCCAGGCCATGGCCGCGCCCGGTCTGGCTTCGGCTCCCGGCATCTGCCTCGAAGAGGCCGGACTGCAACATTTCCTGGATCTCGGGGTCGAAAGACTGACCGGCCCGGGCCCGCTGAAGGACATGCTCATCGTGCTCTTCCGTCCCGTTGCCGCCCCCAAACCTCGAAAGACCCCGCGACGCGGCACCAAGGGCGCCGCCGCCGCCCAGCATCTGAAGGAATTGGAGAGCGAACTCGCGGACGCCCGGGAGGCCCTGCGGAACGATCAGGTGGAAATGCAACGATACCGCGAAGATCTGCGCGCCTCCATGGAAGAACTGCAATCCACCAACGAGGAACTGCAGTCCTCCAACGAAGAACTCACCACTTCCAAAGAAGAGATGCAGTCCCTCAACGAGGAATTGCAGACCGTAAACGCGGAACTACAGGAAAAACTCGACGGGCGAACGGGCGACGAGCCCGAGACCGCTCGGAAGGACACGCCATGAAGCCCGAACACGATTCGAAAGAAAACGCCCAGTCCCTCCGCGTGCGCGCCGAACAACACCGGACCTCCGGGAGTTCTCCGAATTCCGGCCCCGCGGATCCCCTGGACGCCCAACGTCTCCTCCAGGAGCTGGAAATCCACCAGATCGAGCTGGAAATCCAAAACCGGGAATTGCATGCCGCCCGCGATGAAGCGGAAGAGGCCCGCGAAGTCTACCGGGATCTCTATGACTTCGCACCCGTCGGGTATTTCACCCTATCCCGGAAAGGGACCATCATCATGGCCAACCTCACCGGCGCCACGCTGTTGGGCATCGAACGCGGCTCCCTGACCGGTCAACCCTTTCCGCACTGGATTACCCCGAAACACCGCGCGGAATTTTCCGCCTTTCTCACCGGGATTTTCAACGGCGAACCGCCCGGATCCATCGAACTGCGTATCCTGAAAAAGGGAGACAAAAGCTTCAGTGCGGACCTCACCGCGCAAAAGGGAGAGGCGGGGCGCGACTGCCGCATGATGCTGACGGATTTGACGCGGCGAAAAGAAGCGGAAAAGGCGGAAAGACTTTTGAAAACCGCCACCCGGAGCAACCTGAAACTGCAGAAAGAAGTGCTTCGCCGCCAGAAGGTGGAGGCCTCCTTGGAAGCCGCGCGGGCAAAGCTGAGCGACAGCCTCGAAAAATCCAAAACGCAACGCAAGGAACTCCGCAACCTTTCCCATGCCCTGATCCATGCCCAAGAAGATGAACGCAAACGCATCAGCCGCGAATTGCATGACGGCATCGTGCAGGCCCTGGTGGCCATCCAATATGAATTCGAAATTCTCTCCCAAAGCGAAGAAGGCCGGTCGCCACAATACCTGGATCAAATTACGCGCACCCAAAAGATCCTCGAGGGGTCCATCGATCTGGTACACGGGTACGCATTCGACCTGCGCCCCTCGACCCTGGACACGCTGGGGCTTGACCCGGCCCTGCACAGCTTTGCGGTCCGATTTGAGGATACCACCGGCATATCGGTTTCCCTGGACCTGTGCCCGGATCTGGAAGAGATCGGATTCAAAGAGCGAACCATGCTCTACCGGGTGGCCCAAGAGGCCTTCAGCAACGTCTTCCGCCACGCGCACGCGCAAAACGTGCGGTTGAGCATTTTCCATCACCGCGAGGGCATGCGCATGGAAATCACCGACGACGGGGTCGGCATCGACCCCGCGAAACCCGCATCCCTGTACGGAGAGGGACGGCTGGGATTGATTGGCATGAAGGAACGGGCCGCCATGCTGGGAGGCGCCTTCAGCCTCCGCACCAAGCCCGGGAAATACACCACCGTGTGCGTTGACCTTCCCCACTGCCTCAAATCATAACCGACCAGGGAACAAAACCAATAGGATGATGCCCCTTCGCCCCTTCTTCCGCCATTTGACGTTTGCTCATTTTCGGTTCTCTGCTATTCTTGGAGCATGAATCCGATCAACACTTATCTCGACGCCGCGATCCTGAAGCCGGAAATGAACCGCAAGGAGGTCCGGGCGGCGGTGGATCTTTGTCTACCCCATCAACCGCGAACCTTCTGCGTGCGCCCCGCGGACATTCCTTATTTCAAACCCGTCTGCAAAGAACACGGGATTGGTTTGTGCGTGGTGCTGGGGTTTCCCCATGGCGATCAATTGAGCGCCTCCAAGGCGGACGAGGCGGATCGCTATGTGGAAGCGGGCGTGGATGAAATCGACATGGTGGCGAATTTCGGATGGGTGCGTTCGGGGATGTGGACGGAACTGCGCAAGGACGTGGAGGCCGTGACCGCGATGACGATTCCGGCGGGAGTCCCCTTGAAGGTGATTTTCGAGACCGTGCATTTGCAAGCGGCGGAGATACGTACCCTGGTGGATGTGTGTGTGGACGCCGGGGCCCAGTTTGTCAAAACCTCCACGGGATTCAATGGCGATGGGGCGAATCCGGAGGTGGTCAAAATCATGATCGAGGCGGCCGCGGGACGAATCGCAGTGAAACCTTCCGGGGGAATCCGCACCCGGGAACAGGCGGAATCCTACGTGCGCATGGGCGCCGCTCGCCTGGGCGTGGGATTCGGCGCGGTACCGGGACTGTGCGGTGATGGACCTGACTCCGCGGATTCCTATTGAAACGAATGAAGTTCCATCCGCTGGATTTCGCGGCTTCGGCTGCATTTCTGGCATATTCCGCCAGCGCCACGGTGACCCCGATCGTGTTGGTGACCCTGAGCCGCGAATTGAATTTTACCCTCATTGGCGGCGGAGGCCTGGAGGTGATTCGCAGCGGCCTGATTTTTTTCACCTTGCTGGGCAGTGGTTTCATTGCCGCGCATTTTGGCAAGGCGCGGGCGCTGGGCGGCAGTCTCTTGCTCCTGGGGGCGGGCTTGCTACTGTACAGCCGTGCCCCGGGCTATGCGGGGGTAGCGCTGGCCCTGGCGCTCGCGGGTGTGGGGGGCGGGATCGTGGAGGCGCTGCTGAACCCTTTGGTGGAGGAACTGCACCGGGAGGATTCGGGACGCTATCTGAATTTCGTCAATGGATTTTGGTCACTCGGTGTGCTCTTGACCATGGTCCTGGGCGGCGATGTGATTACACGGACCGGCGCCTGGCGTCCGATTTTGGCGGGCCTCTCCGGTTTCGGGTTTTGTGTGGGCGGACTGTTTTTCATCCTCCGTCGCATCGGCCCTCCCCGTCAAAAAATCCCAATGATGGATGTGCTCGGACATAAACGGGACATTTTGCAATCGCGCGGATTCTGGACCTTTTCGACCATGATGTTTTTTGGCGGAGCCGCCGAGGGCGCATATACCTTTTGGATTGCCAGTTACCTGCAACTGGTTCACGGAAGCACTGTTCGCGCGGGCGGAGTGGGTACGGCGTTTTTTGCGCTTGGGATGGTTGCCGGGCGGTTTCTGTTCGGCTTTCTGGTGCCGCAAAAACATTTGCGCGGACTAATCGGATTCTCCGCATTGGCGGGAATCTTCATCAGCCTCCTCTTCCCTTTGCTCTCTCCGGGCGCTTGGTTGTGGATGCTGTTTTTCCTGGCCGGACTTTCCACGGCCTGCTTTTGGCCGAGCATTCAGTCTCTGGCGGTGGACCGGTTGGATCTGGACGCCACGGCACTGTTGATCCTGCTTTCCTGCGGCGGCATCGCCGGATTTTCCTTTGCCTCCTGGGCCCTGGGGCTCGTCGGCGAATCGTACGGGCTCACCCGGGCCTTTGGGCTCACGCCCATGGTCCTGACCGGCTTGCTCCTCTTCACAACGCGTTCGAAACATGTGAAGGGATCGTGCAAATCGCCCCCGCCTCCGCAATGCCCCTGCTGACCCCCGGAACAAAACCATGTGCGCGCGTGAATGCGCCCGTGAATGCGCCCGGTGGGAGACTTTTTGAGTTTGTGGCTTGTCTGTCTCCCTGGTCTATGTAACCTGAAACCATGAGATTTTTGCTGTGATTCGGCACAATCTCACGGATTCAGGTATAACCCCAGTACATCATGAACTATCAAATCAAAGAAAAATTATTTACCCTCGGAAATACGTTCGATATTTTGGATGAAAACGGTCATCCGGCTTACCATGTGAAAAGTCAGTTTTTTTCCTGGGGAAAAAAGCTGTTTTTTGAGAACATGTCCGGTCAGGAATTGGCGTTCATTCAGCAAAAACCGGCCTTTTTTCGTACGGAATACCATATTTTGCAAAACGGAACCCCCAAGGTCCATTTGTTGAAGCGGCCCACCTTTTTCAAGCCCGTTTTCGACATGCTTTTGATTGGAAAGGGTCCCGTGGAAATCCAGGGAAATTTCAGCGCCCATGAATTTCAATTCAAACGGGGAGGTCAAGTGCTGGCACATGTGAGCAAGGCCCGCTGGTCCTGGTCGGACAGCTATGGCGTCTCCATTGCCGATGGAGAGGAAGATGTACTTTTCCTGGCGGCCTGCATTGTCATCGATCAAGTCTTGCATGAT
>PXAS01000098.1 GCA_003565815.1 PVC group bacterium | reverse complement strand
TCGCCCCCAAGACAACCTTGGCACAAGGTTTGGAGCATGGTCACATTTTCCAACCGCGCTGTCGCGTTGCGCCTTGGGCTTTCGCGCAAAACCACCGCAAAAGGCGGTAGCTCGTGGAACTCGCTACGCGCACTCCAGGGACGCTTCGCGTCAATCCGCTCACAAACCATGGGGGGACCTCCTCAATCTACCGCAAAAGGGGACTCCCGTCGTACACCTCAATCCCAACAAACGCCCCCAAGCACAAAAGCCGGCTCTTGCGCGCAGCGCCCTGGAGTGCGCGTAGCGAGTGATGCGAGCTACCGCCCTGAGCGCTCGCCCCCAAGCCCACCTTGGCCCAAGGCTTGGAGCATGGTCACATTTTCCAACCGCGCTGTCGCGTTGCGCCTTGGGCTTTCGCGCAAAACGACCGCAAAAGGCGGTAGCTCGTGGAACTCGCTACGCGCACTCCAGGGACGCTTCGCGTCAATCCACTCACAAACCATGGGGGGACCTCCTCAATCTACCGCACAAGGGGACTCCCGCCGTACACCTCAATCCCAACAAACGCCCTCAAGCACAAAACCGAGCCTTGGCACAGGTTTTTCGACCGTCGGAAGACTTTGCGAAAAGGCTTCCGAGGGTCGGAATCAAATTCCGTTCACAATTTCGTTCAAAGTGGCGCTGGGGCGCATGGCGACGGAGGCTTTGTCGTCATCGGGGCGGTAGTATCCGCCGATGTCCACGGGCGTTCCCTGTACCTGCAACAGCTCTTCGACGATGCGGGATTCCGCTTCCAGCAACGCCTGGGCCACGGCGCGGAAGCGCGTCTGCAACTCGGCGTCCTCGCTTTGGGCGGCCAGGGCTTCGGCCCAGTAGAGGGCGAGATAAAAATGACTGCCGCGGTTGTCGATGCCACCCAGTTTGCGGGTGGGCGATTTGTTGTTTTCCAACAGTTTCCCGGTGGCCGCGTCCAGGGTACGCCCCAGGAGTTTGGCTTTGGGCAGATCAAAGACTTTGGCCAAATGTTCCAGCGACACCGCGATGGCGAGAAATTCGCCCAGGGAATCCCAGCGCAGGTAGTTTTCGGCCACGAATTGCTGCACGTGCTTGGGAGCGGATCCGCCGGCGCCGGTTTCAAAAAGCCCCCCGCCCTTCATCAGGGGCACGATGGACAGCATCTTGGCGCTGGTCCCCACTTCGAGAATCGGGAACAGGTCGGTCAAATAGTCGCGCAGCACGTTGCCGGTCACGGAAATGGTGTCCAATCCCTTGACAATGCGCTCCAGACTGAAGCGGCAGGCTTTGGCGGGTGCCATGATGTGCAATTCCAGGCCTTCGGTGTCGTGGTCGCGGAGATATTCGTTGACCTTGGCGATGAGGACCGCGTCGTGGGCCCGGGTTTCATCCAGCCAGAAGACGGCCGGGGTTTGGCTGTCGCGGGCACGGGTGACGGCGAGTTTCACCCAGTCCCGCACGGCCGCGTCTTTGGTCTGGCAGGCGCGCCAAATGTCGCCGGCGTAGACCGCATGACTGAGGCACACCGTCCCTTCGGCATCCACCACGCGTATGGTGCCGTCGGCGGGGACTTCGAAGGTTTTGTCGTGGGAGCCGTATTCCTCGGCCTTGCGGGCCATCAGGCCCACGTTGGGCACGGACCCCATGGTGGTGGGGTCCAAGGCGCCTTGTTCTTTGCAAAATTCGATCACGGCCTGATAGACGCCCGCATAGGAGCTGTCGGGGATGACGGCGAGGGTATCCTGGGTTTTGCCGTCCTTGTTCCACATTTTGCCGCCGTCCCGGATCATGGCGGGCATGGAGGCGTCGATGATCACGTCGCTGGGGACGTGCAAGTTGGTGATGCCCTTGTCGGAATTGACCATCGCGAGGTCGGGTCCGTCGGCATAAGCGGCTTCGAGGGCGGCGGCGACTTCCGCGCGCGCGTCTTCGGGCAAGCGCTCCATTTTGGCGACCAAGTCGCCCAAGCCGTTGTTGAAGTCGACGCCGGCGGCCTCCAGGGCTTCGCCGTGAACGGCCAGCAGGTCTTTGAAGTAGGTTTTGACCGCGTGGCCGAAGATGATGGGGTCGGACACCTTCATCATGGTCGCTTTCATGTGCAGGGAAAACAACACCCCGTCGTCTTTGGCGGCCTGGATTTGACGTTCCAGGAACGCAACCAGGGCCTGTTTGCGCATGGCGGTCGCGTCGATGATTTCATCGGCTTCCAATGGAAAATCAGTCTTCAAGACGTCCACGTTGCCGCTTGCGTCCACGAATTCAATGCGCACGGTGGTGGCTTCGCGGGCCACATGGGATTTTTCGTTCGCGCGGAAGTCCTCGTCCTCCATGCACGCGACCCGGGTTTTGGAATCGGCGGACCACTTCCCCATTCTGTGGGGAAATTTTTTGGCGTAGGCCTTGACCGCCTTGGGGGCGCGGCGGTCGGAGTTCCCTTCCCGCAACACCGGGTTCACGGCACTGCCCTTGACTTTGTCGTAGCGGGCTTTGATTTCCGCTTCCCGCTCGTCTTTGGGCGCATCGGGATAGTCGGGCAAGGCATGGCCCAGGGCCTGCAATTCGACAATCGCGGCCTTGAGTTGGGGCATCGAGGCGCTGATGTTGGGCAATTTGATGATGTTGGCCTCGGGTGCCAAGGTCAAGGCCCCCAGTTCGGCCAAATCATCGGAAATGCGTTGCTCTTCGCGCAAATACTCGGGAAAGAGGGCCAAAATGCGTCCGGACAGGGAAATGTCGCGGGTTTCCACGGAAACGTCGGCGGCTTTGGTGAACGCTTCCACGATGGGGAGCAAGGAATACGTGGCCAAGGCCGGGGCTTCATCGGTCTTGGTGTAGTAAATGGTGGGGCTTTTGGGCATGATACTGAACCTTTGGAGTTTGTAGTCGAAGGGGGCTCGAAACCCGCTCAAACGCGGGGAAGGTCGGCACCGAGTTTGCGGGGCAATTCGGAGGGACGTCCCATGAGGTATTCATCCACCGAAACCGCGCACTCGCGTCCGTCGGAAATCGCCCACACAATCAGGGATTGACCGCGTTGGGCATCCCCGGCGGCAAAAAACCCGGGGGTGCTGCTCATCCAGTCGTCGCCGACTTTGACGTTGCCGCGCGGGTCCAGTTCGCATTCGTATTGGGCCACGATCGAATCGGTTTCGGGACCGACAAACCCGAGGGCCAAGACCGCCAGCTCACAGGGCCAGAACTTTTGGGTGTCGGGAATTTCCTTGATTTCCGGGCGTCCGCCCCCGGGAGGGGATTCCAGGGTGATCTGCACGGTTTCCAGGCCGGTCAACTTGCCGTTTTCGCCGATGAAACGCTTGGTCATGACGCTGTAATGCCGTTCGCATCCCTCTTCGTGGGAGCTGCTGGAGCGGTATTTCATGGGCCAGAAAGGCCAGGGTTGGTTCTCGGGACGTCCCACGGGCGGCATGGGCAACAACTCGAAGTTCTCCACGCTGGCACAACCCTGGCGGATGGAGGTGCCGATGCAGTCGGAACCGGTGTCCCCGCCGCCAATGACAATCACATGCTTTCCGGTGGCGAGAATTTCCTTGCCCCAGCGTTGGGTGACGTCGTCCCCTTCCACGCGGGCGTTGGACTGCGGCAGGAAATCCATGGCAAAATGCACCCCGTCCAGCTCCCGCCCTTCGATGGGCAGATCGCGGGACTTGGTGGAGCCGCCGGCAAAAACCACGGCATCGAATTCCCGGTCCAAGTCTTCGCGGGTGATGTCGGTGCCGACTTTCACGCAGGTTTTGAAGACCACGCCTTCTTCCTCCATGATCGCCAGCCTGCGGTCGATGACCCACTTTTCCATTTTGAAGTGGGGGATGCCATAGCGCAAGAGGCCGCCAATCCGGTCGGCGCGTTCGAAAACCGTCACCAAATGCCCGGCCCGGTTCAACTGTTGGGCGGCGGCCAGGCCGGAGGGACCGGATCCGATCACGGCCACTTTTTTGCCCGTGCGCCGGGCGGGCGGCTCGGCTTTGACCCATCCCTCGGAAAAGCCTTTTTCGATGATGGATTTTTCGATTTCCTCGATGGTCACGGCGGGTTCGTTGATCCCCAACACGCAAGCCTCTTCGCAGGGGGCCGGGCACAGTCGTCCGGTGAACTCCGGGAAGTTGTTGGTGGCGTGCAGTTCTTCGAGCGCCTGTTTCCAGTCGCCCGCATACACCAAATCGTTCCAGTCGGGGATGAGATTGCCCAAGGGGCAACCGGTGTGACAAAACGGAATGCCGCAATTCATGCAACGTCCGGCCTGTTCACGCTTCTTCTCTTCCGGCTGGGGGAGATAAATCTCCTTGTAGTCCTTGATGCGTTCGTCGACTCTTCTTTTTTTGGGGAGTTCGCGGTTGAACTCCATGAATCCGGTGATTTTTCCCATGATGATTTTTCCTGTGGCAATCAGTTTTGTTTGAGGTGCAGTTCCTCGGAGGCTTCCGCGGCCTGTCTTTGGGCCTCTTCGCGCTCGCGGGCCAGGCGTTCCAGCGCCAGGCGGTAATCGCGCGGCATGACTTTGACGAATTTCGGCAGAAAATCCGGCCAGTCGTCCAGCACTTTGCGGGCGATGTTGGATTTGGTTTGATTCAGATGCTGCTCGACGAGGTTGCGGAGTTCCTCGACGTCGTCGGGATCGACCACGTCCTCCAAATCCACCAGTTCCCGGTTGCAACGAATGGTGCCGAAGTCACCGGCCATGTCGAGCACGTAGGCCACCCCGCCACTCATCCCGGCGGCGAAATTGCGTCCGGTGGGTCCGAGGACGACCACGCGTCCGCCGGTCATGTATTCGCAGCCGTGGTCGCCCACGCCTTCCACCACGGCGTTGACGCCGGAGTTGCGGACGCAGAAGCGTTCCCCGGCATGACCCTGAATGTAGGCCTCGCCCCGGGTGCCGCCGAAGAGGGCGACATTGCCGATGATGACGTTTTGCTCGGGACGAAGGGGCGCCACGCGGGGCGGATGCACCACCAGGGTGCCGCCGCTGAGGCCCTTGCCGAAATAATCGTTGGCGTCGCCTTCCAAGCGGAAGACCACCCCGTGCACCAAAAAGGCGCCGAAACTCTGGCCGGCATGACCGTCGAAATCGACGGTGATGGTGTTCTCGGGAAGGGCGGCCTCGCCGTACTTGCGGCTGATTTCGGCGCTGAGCATGGTGCCCACGGTCCGATGAATGTTCTCGATGCGCATCTTCAAATGCACGGGCTCGGCGGTCTCAATGGAGGCGCTGCATTTTTCAATGAGTTCGTTGTCCATGGCCTTGTCGAGTCCGTGGTCCTGCTCGATGGTTTTGTGCAGGGGGCGGTCGGCGGGAACGTCGGGCTTGTGAAAAATGCGGCTCAAATCCAAGCCGCGGGCACGATAGTGATCCAGGGCTTGGCGTTTGTCCAGCAATTCGCTGTGACCCACCATCTCGTCCAAGGTGCGGAACCCGAGGGAGGCCATGATTTCACGCAATTCTTCGGCCACCAAGTGGAAAAAGTTGATCACGGAATCGGGGGTGCCGGTGAATTTTTTGCGCAGTTCCGGATTTTGGGTGGCAATGCCCACCGGACAGGTGTTCAAATGGCAGACCCGCATCATGATGCAGCCCATGACGATAAGCGGAGCGGTGCTGAAGCCGAATTCCTCGGCGCCCAGCAGACAGGCCACGGCCACGTCCCGACCGGTCAACAGTTTGCCGTCGCATTCCACGGTGATGCGGCTGCGCAAATTGTTGAGCAGGAGGGTTTGGTGGGCTTCGGAAATGCCCAATTCCCAGGGCAGGCCCGCATGCTTGAGGGAGGTTTCCGGAGAGGCGCCGGTCCCGCCGTCATACCCGCTGATGAGCACCACGTCGGCCTTGCCTTTGGCCACGCCGGCGGCCACCACGCCCACGCCCACCTCGGACACCAGCTTCACGTTGATGCGGGCGAATTTGTTGGCGTTCTTGAGGTCGTGAATGAGCTGGGCCAAATCCTCGATCGAATAAATGTCGTGGTGCGGGGGCGGGGAAACCAGGCCCACGTACGGCGTACTGAAGCGGGCCTTGGCGATGGTCTGGTTGACCTTGATGCCGGGCAACTGCCCGCCTTCACCGGGCTTGGCGCCCTGGGCCATCTTGATCTGGATTTCCTTGCTCTGGGTCAGATAATAGCTGGTGACCCCGAAACGGCCGGACGCGACCTGTTTGATCGCGGAACTGCGGCTGTCGCCATTGGCGTCGGCTTTATAGCGGTGCGCTTCCTCGCCGCCTTCCCCGGAGTTGGACTTGCCGCCGATCCGGTTCATGGCCACGGCCAGGGTTTCGTGGGCTTCGCGGCTGATGGATCCGTAGGACATGGCCCCGGTTTTGAAGCGTTTCACGATTTCCGTCCAAGGCTCGACTTCCTCCAGGGGCACGGGCTCGCGCACGCCGGTTTTGAATTCCATGAGCCCGCGCAGGGTGTAAAGCTTTTTGCTTTGGTCATTGACCATTTGCGCGTAGGCCTTGTAATCGTCTTTGTTGCGCACCTTGCTGGCTTTCTGCAGGAGGGCCACCAACATCGGGGAAATCAAGTGGTTCTCGCCGCGACGGCGCCACTGATACACGCCGCCCACGTCCAGGCTGAGGTTCTCGGCGATGTCCCGGGGCGGAAACGCCTGCTCATGACGCCGCAGGACGTCCTTGGCCAGCGCATCCATGTCCGCGCCCTCGATCCGGGTGGGCGTGCCCCAGAAATATTGGTCCACCACTTCCCGCTGCAGACCGATGCATTCGAAAATCTGTGCGCCGCGGTAGGAATGCAGGGTGGAAATCCCCACTTTGGACATCACTTTGAGGATGCCTTTGTTCACGGCTTTGATGTAATTCTGCACCGCTTTGTCGGCGGCGAGACTGGTGGGATCCTCGGGATCCTTCTGATTCCGCACCGTGGCCAAGGCCAAGTACGGATTCACCGCCCCGGCTCCAAAGCCGAAGAGACAGCAGAAATGATGCACTTCCCGCGCTTCGGCGGTTTCCACGATGAGCCCGCACTGCGTCCGCTTGCCTTCGCGAATCAAATGATGGTGTACGGCGGCGGTGGTCAACAAAGCCGGAATCGGCATTTTCGATTGCTCGATGTGACGATCCGAGAGGATGAGGATCGTGCTGCCCGCATCCACGGCTTTCACCGCTTGGTCACAGAGGGTATCCACCGCCTCTTTGAGGGCGCTCCCGCCCCGGGAGGCGTCAAATTCCATTTTCAAGGTGGTGGCTTTCACCCCCGGTTGGGTGGAACGGCGGATCCGCTCCAGGTTGCGGCTGTTGAGAATGGGCTGTTCGAGCTTGAGCATTTGCGCGTGTTCGGGGGTTTCCTGAAACAAATCGCGCTCTTTGCCCAGATTGGTGAGCAGGGAGGTGACGATTTCCTCGCGGATACCGTCCAGAGGCGGATTGGTCACCTGGGCGAACAACTGCTTGAAGTAGTTGTACATCAATTGGGGGCGGTCGCTCAACACCGCCAGGGGGATATCGACCCCCATGGACCCCAGGGCTTCAATGCCTTTTTCGTACATGGGTTTGAGGACGATGCGCAGGTCTTCAAGGGTGTAGCCGAAGCGTTGCTGATACTTGAGCAGGGTCGGACCGCGCAGGGGAATCGGGTCCACCTGCGGGGGCAAATCGTGAATGCTGAGCATGTGCTCGTCCATCCAGGCCCGGTAAGGCTTGCGGTTGGCGATCACCTGCTTGATTTCCGCGTCCTGCACGATGCGGCCTTCTTCGAGGTTGATGAGGAACATGCGTCCGGGTTCCAGGCGGCCTTTTTTAATGATCTTGGCCGGGTCGATGTCCACCACCCCGGTTTCGGAAGCCATGACCACCTGATCGTCGGAGGTCACCACATAGCGGGCCGGACGCAGGCCGTTGCGGTCCAGGATCGCCCCCACGAAGGTGCCGTCGGTAAAGGGCATCAGCGCCGGACCATCCCAGGGCTCCATCATGCAGGAATGGTATTCGTAGAAAGCCTTTTTCTCATCGTGCATGGTTTTGTGGTTCTGCCAGGCTTCCGGCACCATCATCATCATGCCGTGCGGCAGGTCGCGCCCGGTGTGGTAGAGCAACTCCAGGGTGTTGTCCAAGGTGGCGGAATCGCTATTGCCGGGAATGCAGACGGGGAACAACTTGCGGATGCGGTCGCCGAAGGCCTTGTTTTCAAACTGATACTGGCGGGCGTTCATCCAGTTGGCGTTGCCGCGCACGGTATTGATTTCCCCGTTGTGGCAAACAAAGCGGAAGGGCTGGGCCAATTTCCAGGCCGGGAAGGTGTTGGTGGAGTAGCGCTGATGCACCAGGGCCAGACAGGTCTCCACGTCTTTTTCGAGCAAATCGAGGTAATAGGCTTCGAAATCCTCGGGTTTGAGGAGTCCTTTGTAGATGATGGTCCGGGAGGACAGGCTGGGCACGTAAAAGGTGCTTTTGTCCTGTAGGGTTTCGTGTTGGGCCACGAATTGCTCGACGCCCTTGCGGATGATGAACAGCTCCCGTTCGAAAGCGCGGTGGGTCTCGATGCCTTCGCCGCGGCCAATGAAAATCTGCTCGATGTGGGGCTCGGATTTGCGGGCCATGTCCCCGAGCACGTCCCGGTTCACGGGCAAGGTGCGCCACCCCAGCAACTGCTGATGGTTTTCGGCGATTTCCCGCTCAAAGGCTTCCTTGATGATCTTCCGCTCCCCTTCGTCCTTGGGCAAAAACACCAGACCGGTGCCGTAGGCGCCGGCTTTGGGCAGTTCAAATCCGTTTTCCCCGGCCACCCGGCGGAAAAACGCGTCCGGAATCTGAATGAGAATCCCGGCGCCGTCCCCGGTGCGGTTGTCGGCGCTTTCCGCGCCCCGGTGCGTCAGCCGCACCAAAATTTCCATGGCTTGGTGAATGATGCCATGGGAGGTGCTGCCCTTCAGATTGCAAATGAAGCCCACGCCGCAAGCGTCGCCTTCCCAGGCGGGGTCATAAAGCCCCTGGGCATCGGGAAATCCGGAAGGATAAAGTGTTTCGGTGTTTGCCATGTTGGGTCCTGTCGATAAAAAGGTATAGAGTTTGAAACGGCCTTGCGCCGCCAAAACCGGTTTGGAATTTCCCACGGTTATCCATAGGAAATTCCATTGTTCCGGGAGGGAAAGTGGGCATATTCCAATACACCCGCGCCCTCGAAACCACAAGGATTTTTTTAACAAGAACGGCTTCCCCATCCGATTTTCCGACATTTTTGTTGTTTTTTTTGTAAAACTGCAACAAGATTGGCGTACGTCATGAAACCTCCCGAAACCGTCCTGCCGAACGACATTCGCCCCATTCTGCCGCGTCACGCCGCGGAGCTGATGCGCCTGCGGCATGCGGCCATTCGGCAAAGCCCGGCGGCTTTCGGCACCTCCCCGGAAGTCGAGCTGTGCAAAACCGTGGGAGATTACCGGAAACAGCTTCTGAAAATCGCCACCCGTCGCGGGGAATGCCTCCTCGGATTGTGGAAAGACGACAAGTTGATCGGCATGACCGGCCTCGGACGCCGGGGCAAGCCGCCCGAGGAATATGCCTTGGTGTACAGCATGTATCTGTACCCGGAATACCGCCGCATGGGCTTCGCCCGCCTCTTGTTGGAGCATTGCGCCCGATTCAGTCGGGACAAATGGAACCTGGACCAATGCAGGCTCTGCGTGGAAATTCACAATGCCGCCGCCCTCAACCTCTATCTGGGCGCGGGCTACGAAATCGTTTCACGCGAACCCAAGGCCTTTCGCCTTCGTGGCGCTACCTATGACGTCTACCACCTCCGGCGAGATCTCTCGGCAACATGACATGCAGGGCCACGGATGACGCGCCCTTTTGTGCGCCACCGCCGAGGTTCAAATTTGGGTTTGTCAGAATGGGTGGGCAAACCACACACGAAAACTTGAAAAACCCTACCACAACCCAAGCCTTTTTCGTGTCCTTTCGTGCCTTTCGTGGTTCATCTTTCAACCACGAAACACTCGAAATTTCACGAAACCTTGAAAAGCCCTACCACAACCCAAGCCTTTTGATGCCCTTTCGTGCCTTTCGTGGTCCTCATAAAATCCCTTGTTGACAACAAGAAAGGTGGAACCTAGAATCTTGTAAATCCTAGATGTTCATTGCGTGCCACTGATGACGTGCCCCGATTTTGCCCACCGGGGACGTTAAAATGTGAATTCGTCAGGATGGGCAAACCACGAAAAACACCAAGCAAAACGAAAGGAGTCCACGATGACGGATCTTATCTACAAAAAGGAGAGCTACGAAATCATGGGCGCCTGCTTCGAAGTCTACAAAGAAAAAGGGCACGGGTTCGTGGAACCCATCTACCAAGAATGCCTGGAAATCGAACTGGGGTTGCAGGACATCCCGTTTCAGGCCCAACAGGCACTCCCCTTGGAATACAAAGGACGGCCCCTGACCCAGAAGTACATCCCCGACCTGATCTGCCACGGCAACATCATCGTTGAACTCAAGGCCGTGTCAGCCCTGGCCGACGAACACCGGGCCCAGGTCCTCAATTACCTGAAAGCCCCCGGCTACAAACTCGGTTTACTTGTAAATTTCGGGCACCATCCCCGCCTCGAATATGAAAGGCTGGTTCTATAACCGCAAAAAACACCACTCTCTTTTCGTGCTTTACGTGGTTCATCCTTCAACCACGAAACACACGAAATTTCACGAAACCTTGAAAACCCTACCCCAACCCAAGCCTTTTCGTGTCTTTTCGTGCCTTTCGTGGTTCATCTTTCAACCACGAAACACACGAAATTTCACGAAACCTTGAAAAACCCTACCACAACCCAAGCCTTTTCGTGTCTTTTCGTGCCTTTCGTGGTTCATCCTTCAACCACGAAACACATGAAATTTCACGAAAACTTGAAAACCCTACCCCAACCCAAGCCTTTTCGTGTCTTTTCGTG
>PXAS01000015.1 GCA_003565815.1 PVC group bacterium | reverse complement strand
CGCTACCGACTCCACGCGCGCCTGCCCGACGGAAGAACCGCCGAGACCACCTTTCATCTTGGCCCCGACACGCCGTCCCGGAAGGACGTCAAGCTGAACCACCTCACCCGGCCCGTCGCTCATGCCGCACAATAATTGAAAGGGTCTGTCCCTTTCAAGGGGTCTGTCCCCATTTGATTTGCGAATGCGAAAATTTCAAAAAAAAACGGAAAAGCGCGGAAAATCCGAAACTCGTCGGGTGTAGGGAACCGATTGATCAAACAGATCAACGTTCATCATCCCTACACATCCCAAGGAGTTCATCGTGAAAATCTTTTTTCTGCTGCTCAACTTTGTCGCACTGCCCATCGCCCTGTCTGCCGACGAGACTTGGATCGGGCGTATGCATTTGGCAGGCATGCCTCCCGAAATTCAAGTGCCGGCCAACGCGGAACTCGCCATTCACCCGGAAACCTCGGAAGATGGACGGGATCATCTGGCCATCAGTTGGGGGGAGGTGCATCTTGGATACATCCCAGCCATATACCGCACCCAGATTGAAGCCATGATCCGGGATGGCGACACCATCATCCTACGGGTACATGCCCATGAAAACCCGCCCAGCCCCGGAAGATTTCTTCAGGTGGATCTATGGACGAGCGGTAGAAGCCTTGGAACTTCCCGCATTCTCCGCCCACCCGAATTCATCGCCCGCCAGGACGCATTTCCGGAATGGGAATGAGATTTTGATGGTCTGAAACCTGATTTTTCGACATAAGGGGGCCATGGAAAACCAAGTGGCCCTCGAAACAACTGTCATGACTCACGGACTGCCAAGTCCGATCAATCTTCAAGCCATGCGGGACATGATGTCAGCCATCCGCGCCGTGGGCCCGGACCCCTGCCCCATCGCCATCATTCGTGGAAGACCCGTGGTCAAAGTCCCAGAGGATGAATTGGAGCGACTCGCGCAAGCTTCCGACGTTCGGAAGTGCAGTCTCAGAGACCTTCCGATCATCGGAAACACCCTGGAAGATGGAGGGACCACGGTATCGTCAACCTTGTTTTTGGCCTTGCGGGCCGGGATTCAAGTGTTTGCAACCGGAGGTATCGGCGGGGTACACCGGGGGAAGAAAGCGGATGTGAGCGCCGACCTTCCCGCATTGGCCACCCTCCCGGGGACGGTGGTGTGCAGTGGGGCGAAATCCATTCTCGATCTGCCCAAAACCGTGGAGCGGCTTGAAACCGATGGCGTGACCGTTTTGGGGTATCAAACCGATGAATTCCCGGCATTCACCTGCCGGGAAAGCGGCCTGCCCGTCGATCATCGGGTGGACAACCCGCAAGCCGTCGCCGAAATCATCCAAGCCCGCGACGCCCTCGGCCTGCGCACTGGAATTCTTGTTTGCGTACCCTGTCCATCCGCATCCGCCCTCACGCCTTCCGAACTCGAAACCGGTCTCGCCTTGGCCCGGGAAAATGCGGAAAGAAGCCAGATTTCGGGCAAAGCCCTGACCCCGTTTCTTCTCAACGAACTCGCCCGCAATACCCGGGGAAAAAGTCTGGCCGCAAACCTCGCCCTGCTCAAAAACAATGCCAGGATCGCGGCGGAAATCCAATCGGCGTTTTTTAAGGGGTCTGTCCCTTCATAAGGGTCCGTCCCCATTTTTTTTGGTTTTTTCGCGGAAAATTCGGAACTCGCCGGGTGTATGGGTTGGAGGGACATTCGATCCCTTCTCACAACCAACCGAAAGGATTGCCATGCGAAAAGCCAGATTCATACGCCCGGGCGGCGTTTATCATGTGACCTCGAGGGTCATTGAAAAGAAATTCATCTTTGATGATGCGGAAAAGGAACGGATGCGGGTGCTGCTGTTCCAACTCGCCTCGTTTTCCGGAGTGCGGATTCTCACCCATGCGATCATGTCCAACCACCTCCACCTGCTCGTCGAAGTGCCGGAACGTCCTTCAAAAAAAGTGCTCGACGAAAATGAATTGGTTCGCCGCCTTTCGTTTCTCCCGAAGTCCCCCACCGCCGCATACTCTCCGGCAGAAATGTTCTCCCGGAAACTGGCGCGATACCGCGGGCAGGGCAACAAAACGGCCTTGCGGGATTTATGCGAGGGGGTCCGGGAGCGGATGTTCGATTTGAGCCGCTTTTTGCAAGAATACAAGCAGCGCATTACCCAAGACTACAACCAACGCCATGAACGCAAGGGGACCTTGTGGGAGGATCGGTTCCACAGCACCTTGGTGGAACCCAACTCGCACAGCCTTTTGCAGGTCGCCGGATACGTGGATTTGAATCCGCTCCGGGCCGGTTTGTGCCGCGACCCGCTGGACTATCGGTTTTGTGGTTACGCGGCTGCTGTTGGCGGCCATGACGAGGCGTTGGCGGGATTGAAACGACTTTTCGTTCTCGTACGGTTGTGGCGGCATCTGAGCGAGGACCAGGGATTGGCCGCATACCGAATGCTGTTGTTCGGGGTATCGGCCATGAAATCTTGGTCGAAAAAGGAAAACAGGGCATGCTTGAGTGAGGAAAATATCAAAATGGTTCTCGCGGCCGGGGGATCGCTGGACCTGCACAAAAAGCTGTCCTGCAAAATCCGCTTTTTCTCGGAGGGAATCGCCTTGGGATCGAAAATATTCATCCAAAACCTCTCCAGCCAATATCAAAAACAAAACCATTTGAAACGGCGGCCCGATCCGGTTCCCATCCAAGACCTCGGTCTCGAGGAAACGTGGACCTTGAACGGCTTACGTTGAAGATCCCGAAAAGGCGGGATGGTTGCCCAATTCCTTTTTCATTTTTGCCAAGGCTTTTGCACGATGGGAATGGGTCTGTTTGATCTCTTCCCCCAATTCCGCGAAGCTTTGGTCAAAACCATCCGGAATAAAAAGCGGGTCGTACCCGAAACCGGATTCGCCGGAAGGCGCATGGGCAATCCGGCCTTCGCAGACGCCGCGCACCGTATGCGCTTCGCCTTCGGGGCCACACAAGGCGAGCACGCACACAAACCGGGCACGGCGATTTTGAACGTTTTTGAGTTTTTCGAGCAAAAGGGCGTTGTTGGCGGCATCATTGCCGTGTTCCCCGGCAAACCGGGCGGAATAAATTCCAGGCGCTCCGTGCAATGCATCCACTTCCAGGCCCGAATCGTCGGCCAAAGCCCAAGAGCCAGTGTGGATGGCAAGGGAAGCCCCTTTTTTCAGGGCGTTGGCTTCGAACGTATCCCCGTCCTCCACCACGTCCGGCGCATCGGGAACTTCGGACAAACCACGCAATGTCACGCCAAGGATTTGGCTGATTTCCTGAAGTTTGTGTGCGTTTCCACTGGCGAGCAATATCATCATTCTCTCATCGGTTCCGGGTTTGGCGCAACAACACTCGTACTTTGTGCAGGGCTTCGTCCTGCAATTGTTTGATTCTGGCGCGGGTGAGTCCAAATTCATCGCCAACATCCTCGAGCGTACGTCCTTCCACGAAGCGTAATTTCAAAATCAATTGCATCCGCTCGGGCAATTGCCCGATGGCTTCCCAAATTTCCCCACGCTCGGTACCGGCGGAGACCTCCTCTTGGTGGGAATCGGCAACAAGTTCGTGCAAACTTGAACGGGAATCCCCCAAAACCGCGTCCAGCGAAAGTGGAGTGTCGGGCATGCGCTCCCACTGACGGACCAAGGGCATGAGTCGCTTGACCCGTTCGGGAGGCAGATCCGTCATCTCACAAATGACAACCTCGGAAGGATCTTCTCCATGTCGATCCCGCCATTTCTGGATCACCTCCAACATGCGGGTCATGTCATGACTGGGCTTCATGCCCAACGCGCCCGTGCGGATGTGGTCACGGAAAAAATTGCGCAAGCGATTTTGAATGGATCTTTGGGAGTAGGCATAAAAGGGAACTCCCCTGGAAAAGTCAAACTTGCGGATCGCGTTGGCCAAGGCACGGGATCCTTCCTGCAAAAAATCGGAAATCCAAATTTGGCCAATCCAATAAAACGGTTTCACGCACGCCACCACGAGTTGACGGTTGGCAATGAAAAGCTCTTCCTCCGCGGCTTCGATGCGTTGCATCAAGCGAATGGTGTTTTTCAGGGCCTCTTGCCAATAGTCCGGATCTTCGGAATCGGACTCCGACAAACGTCGAATCTGTTCGCAACACCAGTGGATTTCCCTGAAAAGTTCTTCAATTTGGTCCGAAGTCAGAATATCCACCATGCCCCGTTCTCCAAGGAAACGGGTGATGGGTTGGGTATTGCTGTCCGGTCGACCATAGCGTCGCTCCTGCCGTACCGATCCGGGTTCGTAATCGGGATCGTCAAATTCAGGGATATGCACCGGTTTGAATGGCAAACCTTTGACCGCGTCCCTGACTTCGGCGCGATCGAGTTCCATTTGTTCGTTTTCGTTACTTTCCTTGCTCACGCCAAGTACCCTAACGGATTTTCATGGGTTTGTCGTTCCAAAAATTCCTTTGACCAGGATTGCAGCACCGGATCATCGGCAAACGCGGCGATTTGCGATACGGCGGCGGGCACGTGGCGAAGAAATCCGCGGGTGGCGGGCATCGCGCCAAGACGGCCAAACGCGCCCAATGCCTGGGCCATGCGTTGTACCACACCGGCGCGGTAAGCCGCCTCCGAAACCGCACGGGCGGCCATATTACCGTTATAGGCATCCAACAATTCCCATTGCAGTTCTGGGGGGCGATTGACGTAAGGATCCGCCAGCAGGGAAGCCAAATCATACGCCGCCGGCCCCGCCCGCATGCCCTGATAGTCAATCAGAACCCATTCCCCGCCGCAAATAAGAAAATTGGTGCTTTGCAGATCTCGGTGCAGCAACACCAATGGTTCTTCCGACAAGCGCGAGGCCGCGCCCGCCAAGGCATGGCGAATCTTGAAGGGGTCTGTCCCTTTGAAAGGGTCTGTCCCCTTTAAAAATTCGCGAAAAAAAAGGTCGTGTTCCCATTGGTAGAGTTTGGCGTCGAAAGGGGCTTCGAGGGAGTGGCTTTGCCAGGTGGAGATTTTGTGAAGTTTGGCGGCAAGGGAAAGGGCCTCGCGGGTGTTTGAAGTGGTGGGCCGGTCGAGCAGGTGGGTGCGGCCCAAGTATTCAAGCAGCAAGGTCCGACGGTCATGACTTTCTTTGAAGATTTCGGGCACGCGCAGGCCTTCTTTGGCTAAAAACCGGGTGTGGTGCGCGAAACGCTTGTTTTCCGGCCTGTCTTGGCCACTGCGCATGAGGATGGCGCTTTTCCCCGGATCCAAGACACGGAAAAAAGTTCGGTCCGACCCCCGGGCGGGGAGAATTTCCACCGCTTCCGCTTCCGGCATCCACCCATGCTCCTCCGCAGTGAGCACCCAATCGGGGGGAACCACCATTCCGGTGACGGTTTGCCCCGCCCGAATCCTGACGCCATCGGTCACGATCGCCTGTTCAACCCGCGCCCCGTCATCCACGCGCGCCCCCGGCCAAAAGATGGATTTTCCGCCGTTCGCGACCAAATATTGCTCCGGCGTCCCCAAATCCGCCCACCGCGCTCCCGGAACTTGCACCCCCAAAACGGTCCGCCCTTTCGCCAGGCCCTGCTCATAGGCGGGGATGACCGAAGAAAATTTTTCCTCCCCGGGCAGAAATTCGAGAACCTCCGGGGACATCAAATGCACTCCACTGAAAGTGACCCCGCCCCCGCGAAAATCGACCACCCGCCCCCCCTCCACTTTCACCGTCCTTGGACCATGATCGGGCACCATCCACAGCGCGGCAAGCGGGCGTTCCCGTTGAAATTCCTCGACCAAGGGCGTCAAATTCAATTCCATGAGGATATCCGCATTGCAAACCCAAAGCGGTTGGTCATCGAAAAACCACGCCATGCGTCGCAAGGCCCCGCCGGTTCCCAGAATTTCAGGTTCGTGGGAGAAATTGACCCGCATGCCTTTTGGGACCAGTGCGGGCACCTCCCGAAGCATCACCGGCGCGAGATGATGCAGGTTGATGAGCACATCGGTGACCCCGTTTTCCGAGAAATGCCGCATCAGACGCGCAATCAACGGGACACCCCCATGCGGGATCAAAGGTTTGGGCAAATGCAGGGTAAGCGGACGTAATCTGGAACCATAACCCGCGGCCAGCAGAATGAGTTTTCGGGGAAAGTGAAGAGGGATTTTGCTCACTCGCAACCGCTAACACAGCCCGGACGCATGAACCAGTCAAATATCTCCGCTTCATGAAGGCTTGTGTTTTCTTGACATGTCCCCTCACTCCTGCATGCTTGGATCGTGAAATTCCCGTTTTTTTTCCGTTCAGTCTTATTTTGGTTTTTGTCCGGATTCTCCGCCATTGCCCAAATGGAAACCCGGCTCTACAGCTACACAAACGCCACGCCCGAAGAAGTGGAACTGCAGATACGCCGGTACGTGCCCGAAGGTCCGAGGGTGTTGGTTCAACCCGATCTCCAACAAGTGATGGTGATCGCGGACCGGCAAACACACGGACAAGTTGCCAACATGCTTTCGCGAATCGACCAACCCGTGGCCCATTTGGTGATCTGGTACCGACACAATCGTGAAGCGCAAAAACTGGATCTCATCGACGGGGCCACGGGTACGTTGCCGGTCACGCGAACCCCGCCGCGGGAGTTGGTGGAGACGGCCCGGAGTCATCTGCCCCCGGGACGACAAAACCTGCCGGTGGTGGGCAGCGTCCTGCAAATTCACGCCGTGTTGTTGCGGCAGGACCCGGCCATGGTGCGCCTGCGCGTGACCCCGGCCGTGACCTTTGGCATCACCCCCCCTTACGAACCGGTGATTTTCGAAGATCTCGCCACCGACCAAATGATCAATACCCGCGAATTCGTGGACTTGGTGGACGCGTTGCGGCAAAATGAATTTTACGCGAATTTTTTCATGTCACAGCCCGACCCCGAGCGTCCCCCGCGTCCGGTGGGGTTGTTGATCACGTTGGATCATATTTATTTTGAAAGGGACGATCCCGACCAAGAGCCGTAAAATCCCGCTTACAAGTCGATTTCCGATTGATACTCTGGCGCCAGCGTCTCAATGCCATAGTCCTTGGTGAGCGCTTCCGCAAACCCTTTGGCCACGCCTTCTTCCCCGTGGTTCAAGAAAATCCGGCTGGGTTTCGGGTCCAATCCATCCAACCAACGCCGCAACTCTCCCCGATCCGCATGGCCACTGAACCCTTGGATTTGGGCAATTCTGGCCTTGACGGGTAACATTTGGCCATGAATCCGCACCTCGTCGGGCTTTCGCAGAATATGCCGGCCCAAAGTCCCCTCGGCCTGATACCCCACGAAAAGGATGGTACTCTCGGGACGGGCAATATTGGCCAAGAGATGGTGCTTGATGCGTCCTCCCGTACACATGCCGCTTCCCGCAATCACGCAAATCGTGCCCTTGATTTGATTGATGGCTTTGGATTGTTCGCGGGTGCGGGCCATTTTCAGCCCCGGAAAATCGCAGGGGTGTTCGCCTTGATTCAACATGGCCCTGCTTTTCGCGTCGAACAAAGATTCATGTCGTTTGAAGACTTCCGTGACCCGAACGGCCATGGGGCTGTCCAAAAACACCAAGGTCGGCGGGATTTTTTTGGCGCGCAACAACCGGGTGAAATGATAAAGGATATCCTGGGCGCGTTCAACGGCGAAACTGGGAATCACCAAATTGCCGCCCGCCTCGTGGGTTTCATTGATCACTTTCGCAAGCTGATCGGCGATGGCCACTTCCGAGTCGTGATCCCGGTCGCCGTACGTGGATTCCATCACCAAGGTATCGGCGCCGTGCGGCGTCACCGGATCGCGAATCAGCGGCATGTCTTTTCGCCCCACATCCCCGGAAAAGAGAATGGACTTGTTGGCGGCGCCTTCCGTGACTTCCAGGCGAATGCTGGCGGCGCCCAGAATATGTCCGGCCTCGTACCATACCGCCGAAACGCCGGGCACAATTTCCACCGGGCGCTGAAATTCCACGGGGGAAAATTGTTGGATCGCGTCCTCGGCATCATCCGGATCGTACAATGCGCGATAAGGGTGCTTGGGCGCGCGCCCCTCCCTTTGGTGCCGTTTTTGCTTTTGCCGGACATCCTCCTGTTGGAGGCGGGCGCTGTCCCGAAGAATGATTGCGGCAATGTCGCAGGTGGCGTGGGTGCCCAATATTTTCCCCTTGAAGCCTTGGGCGACCAAACGGGGCAACAACCCGGTATGATCCAAATGCGCGTGCGTGAGCAACACCACGTCGATGGAGGATGGCGGCACCGGAAACTCGTCCCAGTTGCGATCCTGGAATTTGCGTTCTTGAAAATAACCGCAATCGATGAGGATGCGCGAGCCCCCCGTTTCGACCATGGTGCGGGATCCGGTGACATTGCGCGCGGCGCCGAGGAAGGTAAGTTTCATGAGGGGTCACTTTCCATTGGGGGTTTCAGAGGGGTGAATCGATTCAGGCATCCATTTGCAGCGTTTTTCGAACTTTCTCGGCCAAGGCTTCGAGACTTTCGGGTTCGGCAGGGGAGGCTTTGGCAAAATTCAAGTCGCCCACGTCATCAATGGGCACCAGATGCAGGTGACAATGCGGGACTTCCAAGCCGGCGACCATCAGCCCGATTTTTTTGCAGGGCACGTGCTTTTCCAAGGCGCGGGCAATGGGGCGGGCGGTGGCCAACAAATCCCGCAACAAATCATCCGGCAAATCGAAGAGATAATCGATTTCACGCTTGGGAATCAAGAGCGCGTGTCCGGTGTGAATGGGGCGAATATCCAGAAACGCGAAAAACCGATCGTCTTCGTAAAGCTTGGCGCAGGGAATTTCCCCTTGGATAATTTTGGTAAATAGCGTACTCATTTGCATCTCCGTTCGATATGACGGCCTCATCCTCCCACAAAGTTTCGCCCACGGCAACCATGAAATCAAAATATGGGGACAGACCCCTTCAAATTCATGGGGACAGACCCCTTCAAATCATGCGCCACCTCCACGTTTTCTGTCTGCTGGCCAGCCTTTGCGCGTTCCATCGAGGGTCCGCGCAGGTGTTGCACCATTTCGATCCCCGTCCCTTTCGGAGGGAGGCTTTGGACGGGCGTGGCTTCGAATACGACGCCACCGCGTTTCTGCATCGGCTGAGTTTTTCCCCCATGCCATACCTCGGTCGGCGGGCGCCCTTGCGGGAAAACAGCTTTGCCGGCACCGTGGGCAGCACCCGCAAAGATGAATTTTACGTGCAAATGCTTGCCCGGGTCCACATGGAGCTGGACGGGCCGCTCTTCGCGGGCTACCGCTTTCGGCGTGACGAGGATTTTGACGGACGCTTCGAGCAAAACCTCATTGGCCTCGGGCTGGAGCAACAAGGCGTTCGTTTCTCCCTGTGGGGCGACATCGTCGGAGACAAGGCCTCCAACGACGTTCACGCCGACCTGAGTTGGGAAGACGATGGGGGCAATCAGGCCCGTTTCACTTGGATTGCCCCGGACGCATTCTTCAACCAAAAAAGTTCGGATGCCCAATTCGAGGTTTCGCCTTATACATACTTCCTGCAGGGAAAACGGGCTTTTACGCCCGACATCGCCCTCAAGGGATTTGCGCAGGTTCATCCCACCTCCCAACTTTTCGAAGAGAAGGGGCTCACCTCCCGAAACCGTGAATGGTCCATGGCCCTGGGTTTGGAACTTCCGCTCACGGAACGCACATGCCTGGAACTTTACGTGGAAACCCTCCGCACCCGCCGGAGTCGCATCGGAGCACGCCCAATGCCGCAAGCGCAAGACTTCCACCGGCGCTTCGACAGCCGTGGCTTTGAATTTCGGCGAGAGGGAGAAGACGGCCAGGAACAATGGCTCGGTTACCGCGCCCTCTATCTCACCGAGACCGACCGCCGCCCCTTTGATCCCCTCCATGACGCCGACCGCGACCGGGAAGAGCATACCCTGTACATCGGCCGCCAACTCCCCATCAACGAGCGAATCGATTTTCTGCCCACCCTTTTCTTCGCCTACCACGACGTCAGCGATTTTTTCCCGGAAAACCAAGAGGTCCCCGGACAGCGCATTACCGGGTTTTACGGGAAATTCGCCCCGGCATTTCAGGTTCTGCTCCACCGGGAGAGCGGTGCGCACATGACCTTCAATCTCACCACCCGACTGCACCGACCCGCCTTTGGCGGCGGAAACATCCAAGCCGTGATCCCCTTTTGACACGCCCATGAACCCTCCCGTACAACTCGCCGTCATCGGTTGCGGCAATTTTGCCCGCCGCCAACAGCTCCCGAATCTACGGCCTCTCCCCGAAGCGGACTTCCAAACGCTCATCCATGCCCGCGATCATGCCCGGCGTTTGGCCGTGGTCGGATTTCGAAAACGCTTTTCGCCGGCATACCGCGCCGTGAAATCGTCATTCGAACCCACGCCCCCCCCGCAACATTTTCATGCGCATGGCAGACGAGGCCTGGCGTTGGGCGAAAGGATATCCCCCCGTTGCCCTGATCCGCCACGACGCCTGTCACCTGTTCGATCTGTTGCGCCATTTCACGGGTTCGGTGGTCAAATCCCTGCTCTGCCCGGATGCCCGCCCCGACGACGACGCCCTCCTCATCGGTTTTGAAAACGGAGCCACCGCCACTCTGCTTCACAGCGGACACCGCACCCGTTCCCCCGGGTCCCAACCCGGCTTCGTGCATCCCACGCCCCTTGGAATATGGACGAATGGAATCCATTCGAAGAAATGAACAGACTGCGCGAAGAAATGGACAACATGTTCGGGCGCATGTTCGGCGGCATGCATCATCGAAGCGAATTCGATCATTTCCCGCGTCATGTCCTGCCCCGGCAACCCCGCCTCGATATTCGGGAACAAGAAGACGCCTATGAATTGACGCTCGAATTGCCAGGGGCCAGCAAGCAAAAAGTTGAAACCGAAGTCCGGAACTACGGCTGATTTTTTGAGAAGATGGCAATCGGAGTTGTAAACCCGCTGATCCCTGCGGGGGGGCGCGAATGTGGAGAAAGATGCGAATATTTTTTACCCTGCGGATGCTTCGCCGTCCTG
>PXAS01000205.1 GCA_003565815.1 PVC group bacterium | reverse complement strand
GAGCACAAGGGGACGGTTCTTTTGTGCTTTTTTTTCGTCTTATTTTCTGAATACTACCAGACTCAATAACTGAGGATTTTCGCATACAGCGTGTCACTGATTTCCTTCTTCATACCAGTTGAATCTGTCAAGTCAAGTAAAGACCCGGCATCATGTCGGTTCTTTTTTATTCTTCCAGAAACAGGATTTCTTTGGTGGGCTTACGCAACCCCGGTTTTTCTTTCTTTTGAAGTTCCGGACTCAGATCATCTTTGTTACCGTAGTAGCCCATTGCCACCGCTGCAATGATGGAGGTGTCATCGCCAATATCAAAGGCTTCCCTAGCACGATCCACACAAAAACCAGCCATGGCGTGGGTATGCAAGCCTCTTCGATGGGCCTCCAGACTGAGGAATCCCCAGGAGGTGCCGGCATCAAAAAAATGCCAGCGGTTCTCTTTGTCATTTTTGGCAAACCGCTTGTGAGACGTGATGATCATCAGCACTGGGGCGTTAACGGCCCATTCCCGGTTGGTTTCATTAAGGACACCAAGTATTTTCTGATAATCATCTTCCCCCTGCACAGCGACAATATAACGCCAGGGCTGTTCGTTGAAACAGGAAGGTGCGTAGCGCGCGGCTTCCATCACGCCCAGAAGGTCTTCCTCTGATACGGGGCGATCAGGATCAAAAGCTCAGGGTGACCAACGGGTCTTCACTTCTTCGAGAATTTCATAATCAAAGGTTCTGGTTGACATCATCTTTCCTCCATTCTCTTTATGCATCATTTACCAAACAAAAGCATTAACAGAAATTGAACTAATAGAATTAAAAGAGAATACATTTTAACTTAATTGAAAATGATTGTTAATAACATCAGCGACAGGGTATTCAGTAAACATATAAAGCGACTGGTCATATTTTTTTATATCGATTTGTCGACACTCCATTGAACTCTTCAATTTCTCCGTTTGCTTTTAAGGAAGTAGAGGGTAATGAATGTTCAATTTGTCAAAACCATTTCACAAATTGAAGGACAGACCGGTTCTATACCGGAGCGAAAAGGAGCATTCCTATGAAAAAAAGAAACAGGAAAAAAACAGTAACCATCCTGGCAGGTTTGCTGATCATGATTGTCGTCCTGACTGGCATGGTCGGCTGCGGCAGCCTGACATCTGATGAAGCATCAGATGAAATGACAGCAATGGAAACCATTGATCCACCACAGGAAAATGAAAATGAGAGCTCCACCGGTATCGGTCTGGACGATTTTTATGCAAATATAAGGTCCGGCGGACCACCGATGGATGGCATTCCTCCCATTGAAAAACCCGTGTATCTATCAATGGAGGAAGCCGACACCGTTCTGGCGGACCTGGATGTGGTCTTTGTGGTGGAGAGCAGTGAAGGAATCTATCTGTATCCCCAAAGCATACTGGTCTGGCATGAGATCGTCAACGAAACTTTTGATGGTGAAAAGCGAAGCATTACCTACTGCCCGCTGACGGGATCCACCATCGGATACCGGGGACTTCTGTCGGCTGGAGAGACAACCTACGGCACATCAGGGAAGCTGCTGAACAGCAACCTGGTGATGTATGACCGGGCCACCACCAGCTATATTCCCCAAATTCTGGGGATGGCTGTCATCGGACCGCTGAAGGGCGAACGGCTGGAGGAATTTCCGGTTATCTGGACACGTTGGCACCTGGCAAAAGCTTATTATGAAGAAGGCCAGGTGCTGTCCACGGATACCGGTTTTATCAGGGATTACCAACGGGATCCATACGGATCCTACCGCAGTGGAGATGATTATTACAGCAATGACCGGCTGTTATTCCCGGTAATGAACACAGATGAACGGTTCAGTCCCAAAGAAGTGGTGCTGGCCAACCGGATCGGTGAAACCCCTTTTGCCGTGGTAAAAGAAGCGCTGAAAACAAAAAGCCTAATGGAATTCAGCGTAGAAGAACAGCCGTTGGCAGCTATTTATGATGAATTTCTTGATACGGGAAGGGTATTTCACCGAAGGGCAAATGATCAAAATCTTGACTTTCGGCTTGAAGATAACGGTATTGTCGATGAACAGACGGAATCCGTCTGGAATGAACGGGGTATTGCCACGAGCGGACCCCTGGAAGGCACCCGGCTGGACATGATTAACGCCTATGATGTCATGTGGTTTGGATGGTTTGCGTTTCATCCGCAAACAGAAGTATATGAATAATATATCGTTTACAACCAAAATCAACAGGATCCGGAAACATCCCAGACCCCTGATGGCAGGTGTCGCCGTCGGATTATTCTATCTGCTGATTTACCTTATCAGCATTGAGCATCTATTTTGGTCCCAGCAGCCGGCAACCATGCTCGCAGTTTCAGAACCCCTTCAACGGATGCTGGTGATGCGCGCGCCCTTCCTCTGGGAGCCCGTTGTCTTGCTCACTCTTTTTGGAATCACCCTGTTTGTGTCTCCGCTGAACCTTGTGCTGGGTGCGGCTCTGGGAATGTTGGTAGGCGCCAACATCATGGTGGCAGTATTCAGCTATCAATACAGGAAAATGTGCCGAATAGATTCAGGGATGGGACTGGCAGGCATACTGCCGGGGGTGCTTTCAGGCTTTGCCTGTTGTGCGCCCACCTTCATCATCGCCCTTGCACCGGCACTCAGTTCATTCACAGTTTTCTTTTTGCAGGTTCAACCTTTTTTAATTCCCTTCAGTCTCATTGTCATGATACTGGGGTTGTTCTGGAGCGTTTACCGACTGCCAATTCAATAGACTGAAGGGTCAATGGATGAACGCTATCAACCGATTGGAGGAGACGAAGACTATGGATAAGAAACAACTCAAACGCAATGAAATCATTGAAAAAACCATCTACATTATTTACCGGCAGGGCTACCACGGTACCGGCATCCAGGAACTGGCCGATGCGGCCGGTATTCCCAAGGGCTCCTTCTATAATTATTTTAAAAGCAAGGAGGAATATGCGGTCCAGGCCCTGCATTTCTACCATCAATATCTGAAGGATCATCTGCTGGTGGTCCTGAAGGATCCATCCATGCCCCCTAAAAAACGGGTCAAGGCTTTTTTTCCGGAAATATTCAGATACTGGAAGGTTTTCAATACCAGATGGGATGCCTTGTGGGAAATTTTTCAGAAGAAATGGGAGATCTCAGTGACTGGCTGGCGAAAACGGCGGATGAGATTCTGCTGTCTATTGTAGAGGATATTGAAAAATGCCTGAATGAGGAACCGTCTCCGAGCACCAACAGCCGGCTGCTGGCCGAATTTTTGATCAACAGTTTTCAGGGGGCCATGTTGCGGATGAAAAGCAGTCGGGATCGACGTCCCCTGGATGTTTTTGTTTCCATGATGAACCAGCTGCTGGATGAGTGAAGGTACATGATTGGATGACAGGACACAAGGGAGTTAGCACAATGATCTAACACTGTCTCGTTGTATATCATTGGTATCAGCCCTTTAAAAATTTCCTTCTCATACATCAAGAGAGACAGATCATAGCATCCTGTCTCTCCACATCGCCAAACTCAATGCAAGCGCCACATTAAATATAAAACATCATTGCTTCTCCTTTTTCCTGCCATTTAAAGGCCTCCATCAAATCTTCCAGGGTAATGCCATCGATGATGTTGTCGACGCTCTGGTTAATGGGTTGCCACACATGTTCAAAGAGGCAGGTTTCGTAAGGGCTTTGCGCACTTTGTCCGGATTTTTCCACCACTTCCACGTTACCTTCCAGGGTGCGAAGGATGTCGCCTGCAGTGATCCGATAGGGCTTATCTGTCAGTCTGTATCCTCCCTGGGGCCCTTTGATGCTTTTTACATAACCTGCTTTTCGCAGGCGGGAAAACATCTGCTCCAGGTAACTGAGGGAAATCTGCTGCCGCTCTGCAATATGATTCAACGGTACGTGGGTTTCTTCAGTTTCGTTCAGTGCCAGGTCCAACATGGCCAGAATGCCGTAGCGGCCTTTGGTGGATATTTTCATCCGGTTCACCCCGTCATTGGTTTAATAAGACTCCCTGAATCCTGTTTATACTAGTTCTATTTTAATGAAAAGGAGGCCTATTGTCAATGAAATGTGCTCAGAAGTGTCTCAGATTTGAAAACACAAGGGAACGGAACACAAGGGGACGGTTCTTTTGTGCATGTTTATAATTATTTCCGTCACTTCCAGATCATTGACCATGAATGTATCTTCATGGTTCAGGCAATGGGCCTGGTTCTTTTTTGCATGAAAGTCTTAAAATTGTGTTGCGGCTTTTTTGCTGCCCTTCGAAAAAACACTTAGTGGAAACGCTGTTTTCTTTTGCTCTCTTCTTGGCAAAATATCACCTCTTGTTCACTTTAGAATGAAGCGGGGGCGAGGCAGCACAAAAGTCTAGTAGGTGGAACCTTGTGTTTTTGCCCCTGTGTTTGGGTTTTACCTCAATCCTCATGGGTATTAATAGACGGAGGATTCTTTTGCCTGAAATTTTACCTTGTTGTGCATAGTGGTTTTCGTCCTGATTATTTGGGCGTTCATCGGTGCCTTTAATCAACCGGGGGGATCGGGCAGTACAGATCAAAAGGAGGACTCAGCTATGGAGGTCCTTAAACAAAGGTCCGCCAGTGGTGCTTTCCATGACGTTGGTTGTTTTGCTGGGACTGGCGGCGTACGCAACATTCTTTGTGTTTGGTCCACATGATTCCGCACCACGAGGAAGCCTTGGATAGCGCCAATATTTTGAAAGAACAGATAGAACGTGAAGAAATGAAACAATTTGCTGAAACCATCATCACTACCCAAAGCGATGAAATTGAGCAAATGACCGCTTGGCTCGATGCCTGGTATCCTGAAAGAGATCATAAGATTTCCTATCAGGCGATAATGATGTCGCAACAACTGCTTTACCGGGAATTAGCAGAGCACGAAGAAGTTGCATTCCTGGCCAGAGAAATAAGGAACAATCAGCGTGACGAAATTCATATGATGAGTGACTGGATGTTTGAATGGTATGGCGATGCCCCAGTAACGGAAACAGGCCGCTGGGACAACGTCAAAAGTTTCTTCTGGTCCGGAATGCATCTTCTGGAGAGAGCTGATTCATAATGTTCTGAGGGTGGTGACCATGAGAAAAAGAGTGTTCATATACGTATCAATCGCTGCTGTCCTACTGATCGGCCTGACTTTCTCCCTTATGCAAAGGGACATCGCTGAAAACGAGGGAGACGAGCAAAACAACGTTGACACGCCCATTACCCAGCCGGTCAGTGAAGTAGAACCTGTACTCGAAGTAGTCGCAAAAGACCTGGGGCTGATTTGGGCAATTGATTTCCTGCCCGGTTCATCCAGGTTACTGGCCAACGAAAATTCAGGCTCAATGCACCTCATTGATACTGAAACCCTTGAAGTTATTAAAATTTCAGGCACCCCTGAGGTGGCATCAAGCGGTCAGGGGGGTCTGCTTGATGTAACGGTGTCGCCCGATTTTGAAGAAGATAACCTCATTTTTCTCACATATTCTGCTGCGAATGAAGCGGGACACACGGCAACCTATCTGGCCAGTGTGACACTGGATTTGGAAGAGCAAAGAGTAAGCGGGCTGGAAGAGCTGTATGTTGCCGAACCATTTCTCAGCGGCACCGCTCATTACGGGTCACGGGTGGTCATACAGGGCGACTACCTCTACATGACGATCGGTGACCGTGGAGACAAGAATTTCGATGATCACGTAGCTCAGGATACGACCAATGTACTCGGCACGACCATTCGGCTCCTTCGTGATGGCACAATACCCGAAGACAATCCCTTTGTAGATGATCCCGACGTTCTCGATGAAATATACACCTATGGACATCGCAACTCCCAAGGGATGACGATACACCCGGAAACAGGAGCAATCTGGCAGAGCGAGCATGGAGAGCAGGACGGTGATGAGATTAACATCATCCACGGAGGCAACAACTATGGGTGGCCGGTAGCCACCTATGGCTGCACCTATGGGAACGGGCAGGATATCGGAGTGCTTCCTGAAGACCGGGATGACACGATCAACCCGGTGCATTACTGGGAATGCGGCAGCGGTGGATTCCCGCCCGCAGGGATGGTTTTTTACGATGCTGATGGTTTTGCTGACTGGCAGGGTGACCTTTTTGTCGGCGGCCTGGCAAGGGAATACCTGGCCCACTTCCGACTCACCGATGATCGTCTCGAAGAGCTGGACCCGCTACTTGCAGATGAAGGCTGGCGCGTTCGGGATGTAACGGTCAGTCAGCATGATGGAGCGCTCTATGCTGCTGTCGAAGGCCAAAACGTTTCCATCGTTCGTATTTTTCCTGAACACTAGTTTTTTTCAATGCAAAATCAAACGGCATTCCTAAGCCCTGATTTCAGGGTATTGCATGGGGTTTTATATGGCATGGGGACAGGTCGAGTAGATTGGGGCCTCGCGACCCCGCACCCTCACAGAAGCGTTCCCTTGTGCTTTTATAAATATTACCTGATTTTTTATGCTAAGGTAGTAACGCTTGTTCCCATATATTTGCATTCGGAAATTATTTTCTCATCAGCTTCACCTACAGCCGCCGGACCATAATGCCCGATGCGGCTAAACCCAGGCATAACAAAACCGTGAACTTTCAGAGCCTGAGTAATACTGTGAATTGTGGTCTCGTTTCCGCCTCCCTGAACACCACTTGAGGCAAACGCTCCTCCGACTCTTCCGTCAAGCTGCTTGTATACTTTAATGCTTCTGTCGATGAAATCTTTAAGTGGTGCAGCCAGTATACCAAAATATGTGGGAGAGCCCATGATAATTCCGTCATATCCGATGAGCTTTTCAACATCCCCAAAGTCTTCAACGTTAACAACATCCGGCTCTCCTCCGGCATCTTTAACACCTTCACCTACCGCCTGAGCCATCTTTTTTGTGTTGCCTGTCTGACTGTAAGAAATAATTAGTATTTTCGACATAATTCCCCTCCTAAAAAAGAATTTCAACTACTTCCTGCTTTTATTATTGAAAAAAAAACCTGCATATCAACTCCCAATATATTAATAACGCCTGCTTAACACAAAAGAACCGTCCCCTTGTGTTCAATTAAGAATTATGAATTATGAATGGAAAATTAAGTTCAGATCGGGCAATAAAAAATAAAAACGTCTGAGACAATTGATAATGTCTCAGACGTTTTTTGTTTTTATTTTGGTATAGGAAATAGCACGGATGCCCAGTATGGGTATGCGCAAAAAAGATGTGGATAAGTCTTTAAGGTTTTGATTTTGATTTTCCTAACCTCTAACCAACTAACCCCTAACCACTAATAGACGCGCAGCGTCTTTGTTCTTATTGCCAGTTGCCGCCTCTTTGTCCGTCAAATCCGCCTCTCTGACCTCCGGAACCACTCATGTGACGGCTAAAATCTCCCATGCCACCGCCTCTAAAGTCGTCTTCACCATGGCAAGGGCCATATCCAGATGCAACTCCGGGTCCACCACCAAACTCCCGCTCAAGATGGAATGCTTCCATTTCTTCCCAACGTTCTTGTCTCCACTGAGCTTCTTCTTCCGTTACCAGACCTTCTTCAACAGCATCATCAAGTCGTTCCTGGCGCCACTGAAGCATATCATTGTACCATTCTGGTGCCTCTGTCGCTTCAGCAAAAGCCATCATTCCAAATGCCAACACCATAAACATTGCTAATCCAATCACTAATCTTTTTTTCATATTCATTTCCTCCTGTTTATATATTTTATCAACATCAGGCTGACTGAATCCGCCTGTCGATAGTCTTAAATTATAAAGATTTGTTTTCCAACACCTGTTTTTTCTGCCTGTATTCTTCTTCATTGATTTCACTGTTCGCGTACCTGATTTTTAATTGTTCCACTGCGCCATTCGACCGTTCTTTTTTTTGATGGTTTTTCCATATCAGAAAGATCAAAATACCGGCTGTCAGCAATATTCCTGCCATCATCAACAGTCCCCAGCCACTATGGAAAAATCCGCCGTAAAGCCATGGGCAATGATTCTCGCCTCCAAATCCTCTTGAAAACATAATGCCATCCTCCTACTCTCTTAGTGTTTTAAGCATGCGCTGATACGTTTCTGTGTCAAGATCCCCGTTTACAAACCGCTCTTTCAATTTATCTTCGGCAGTCGGCTGACCTTCCGACCGGATTTCCTCATCACGATTGGTAAACAGATAGTAAATTCCAAAACCGATAACGAGCCAAAACAGTAACATCATGACTTATCCTCCTCTTCTCATAATATTTATTGATTCCATACATCGTAACAAACAAATGTGATGAAATTGTGACAAACTCATACTAATATATTGTTGCATAAACCATGCCAAGTTATCCAGATCCGAGCTTTGGTCTTCCAAAATTTCCGGAATGACCAATGAATTGCCAATACGCTAATTGTCGGACGGTTCTTCGGGAGAAGAATCCCGGCATCAAAAACACTTTGGCACGATAGTTGCTTATATATACCATCGGCAAGTAAAAAAACATTTACAAAACGAGAGGAGTTCGTGCATGAAAATATTATTTACCATAGGTGGTTATCCCATCCATCTCTTTGGACTTACCATCTCACTTGGGATACTGGCAGGCTATTATGTGATGTCACGGGAAGTGAAAAGAAAAGGGTTAGACGCTGAGAAAACATCAAATTTAGCTTTATATGTTGTGTTAGCAGCGATCATCGGCGCCAGAGTGTTATACATCATCGCCTTCAATCCAGCGTATTACCTGGAAAACCCGCTCCATATATTCATGATTCAACAGGGAGGTATCTCCATTCAGGGAGCGTTGGTTGCAGGAGTACTTTTCGCTTACTGGTATGTGAAACGACATCAGATGCCTTTCTGGAAAACGGCAGACGCCTTTGCACCAGCCATTATTCTGGGTCAGGCAATAGGCAGGGTGGGTTGTGACGTGTTTGGTGTTCCCATGGAAGGAAACTGGTTCTGGGGTGTGCAGGTAAGCGGACAGATGCTGCATCCGGCACAGATTTATGAAGCGATGCTGAACTTTTTGCTGTTCTTTCTCTTATGGCAAAAACGAAAGCAAACAAATTATGACGGACAGCTGTTTATCCTTTACATGGCCGGATTTTCCGCAAACCGCATGATTGTTGAATTCTTCAGGACTAACCCCCAGGTGTTCGGCCCAATATCCATTGTCCATTTGTTCAGCCTAATCATGATTGTTGTGACGCTCATGGTAGGTAAATGGCTGCAGAAAAAAGAAAATATGGAGGAAAAGCTACAAACCAGTGGAGGAAATGCCGCAATGGCCATGCCGGCGATCGAGTGGAAGGTGGCTGGTGTCGTGCTGACGGCCATGGTGCTGTCGGTGGTGTTTTACTACTTCATTCACAGCCTGTAATACCCAGTAAAATGCAGACAATTTAATCAAAGATAATAACATTACGAAAAGATAGGAGAGGATTATTTTGAACCCAGAAAAAAGAAAAGGCCACAACCACGGATTAATGATGTTGCTCTGCCTGGTGCCAATGATCGTCCTGATCGCATTACCCCTTATGGGCATTGAGTTAGGTTCCTTGGGAAGATTCGCACCTTACGCTATCTTTCTGATCTGCCCGATCATGCACATTGGCATGATGTTTAAGATGAAGGATCACGGGAAACATGAAAATCAGCAGCAAACTGGAACTGAACAACATCAAACACAAGATTAATAACAAGACGAGGGGAGGTGTCACCATGGGATGCTGTGGCGGTGGACATAACCATAGAACGAACAATGACACAAATCAGGATAGCAACAGTAATGAACATGGTTCAAATGGTTTTGATTTTATGTCGATTTTCATGATTATTGCAGTAGTTGGAGCAGCCATCTATTTTCTACTATAGTCTTGAAATGTAGAATGATTCAGTTAAGGTCGTGATGATTAATGGAATTGTTTTGGATTATCTCAGCCGGGTAACTATAATGATGAGGCAACAAGTATGGGACATATCATGATCCCCGGCAACGCAGCCGAAAACACACAATCACCCATATTCAAAGACATGGAAATGCATGACGGCAGTTCACTTATCGAACCTCCGGGCAGGGTAGACCAGTTCGAACATGGCATGCATTAATCGATCTACAATAAACAGGATTCTTAGCTTCTGGTGGAGTTTTTACTCCATCAGAAGCTAAGAATGCGTTATCCATAAGTAGATGGCCCAAATGTATCATTTGGTGGCAGATACTTAGTTTCTTCACCTAGGGACGTAGCACCGCTTATCTCCCTCTTGCAGAAGAGGGAGTCTTAGCGGTGGTAGTCATCGGATAATAAATTGGAAACAGGCGACACCGTACTTGTCAAGCCGAGTGAAAAGGTTCCGATCGACGGCCAGGTCTATGAGGGGAATTCTTCGGTGGATGAATCAATGATCACGGGAGAGTCTGTGCCTGTTGACAAAGAAGAGGGGGATGAAATCGTCGGAGGCTCCATTAACGGAGACGGTGTCCTGAAGTTTAAGGTAAGCCGCGTCGGGGATGACACCTTCCTTTCCCAGGTAATCAAGATGGTACGGGAAGCGCAGGAATCAAAATCAAGGTCACAGCGACTGGCGGACATTGCGGCCAAATGGCTTTTCTACATCGCAGTGACGGCAGGAATCATTACTTTTACCGTATGGATGGCTATCGGGGGAGACCTTCATTTTGCCATTGTCCGGGCTGTTACCGTCGTCATTATTTCCTGCCCCCATGCCCTGGGTCTTGCAACACCCCTGGTAACCGCCGTATCCACAAGCATCGGGGCAAAGAAAGGCCTTCTGGTGAGAGACCGGGCAGCCTTCGAAAATGCTCGCAACATCAATGCCATCGTTTTTGACAAAACCGGCACATTGACAGAAGGGCAGTTCGGCGTCACAGACATTCATGAAATAGCCGTATCAAAGGAAGAGCTGCTCTCGATCGCTTATTCAGTTGAACTGAATTCCGAACATCCCATTGCAAAGGGGATTGTGAATGAAGGTAAAGAACAAAATGTGAAAAGAATGGAAGTCAGCGATTATCAGAACCTCACCGGGAAAGGACTTGAAGCGAAAGTCGACGGAAGAAACATCAAAGTTGTCAGCCCGGGATATATGCGAGCTGAGAG
>PXAS01000059.1 GCA_003565815.1 PVC group bacterium | reverse complement strand
CGATTCGCCGAAGCCATGACCCTGTTCGCGGTGGTCTGCGCGGGACTGTTTCCGCTCTTGCACGTGGGCCGTCCCTGGCTGGTGTATTGGCTCTTCCCGTACCCGAACACCATGGGCATGTGGCCGCAATTCCGTTCGCCGCTTTTGTGGGACGTGTTTGCGGTTTCGACATACGCCACGGTTTCGATCATGTTTTGGTTCACGGGACTGGTGCCCGATTTGGCCACCATGCGCGCCAGAGCCACGGATGTCTGGGTGAAAAAGATATACCACGGCATGTCCTTGGGCTGGACGGGTTCCGCCCGCCACTGGCACCGCTATGAAATCGCCTACCTGCTGTTGGCCGGGCTTTCCACCCCCCTGGTGCTTTCCGTACACTCCATCGTGTCCCTCGACTTTGCCGTCTCCCTGGAACCCGGCTGGCACACCACCATTTTCCCGCCGTACTTCGTGGCCGGGGCGATTTTCGCCGGTTTTGCCATGGTGCTGACCTTTATGATCCCCGTGCGGGCCATTTTCGGCATGAAGGACCTGCTTACCGAACGGCACCTGAACAACATGTGCAAGGTGATGCTCTTCTCCGGACTCATCGTGGCCTATGGCTACATGATGGAATTGTTTTTCGGTTGGTACAGCGGCTCCGTTTTCGAGCGCTTCATGGTGCTCAACCGGTTGATGGGTCCTTATGATTACACCTATTGGCTGTTGATTCTCTGCAATGTGCTGGTGCCGCAGGCACTCTGGAGTTACAAAGTCCGCACCAATCCCATCGCCGTCTTCATCATTTGCCAGTTTATCAGCGTGGGCATGTGGCTGGAACGCTTCGTGATCGTGATCATCTCCCTGCACCGGGATTTCCTCGACTCCAGTTGGGCCATGTTCGCCGGCACCCGCTGGGACTGGGCCATGTACGTGGGCACCATGGGCCTGTTCCTGACCCTCGTATTCCTTTTCATCCGCACCCTTCCGTTCATCGCCATCTTCGAGATGCGGGAACTGATCCACAAAGACGAACACCACGACGACGAACATCACGACGATGAACACTAAGGATTCTCCTGCCATGGAAGACATACTCGAACCCAACACGTACGGCGTGGTTGCCGAATTCGCCCACGCGGACGAAGTGCTGGCCGCCGCCCACAAGGCGCGCGAAGCCGGCTATACGGTGATGGACGCCTACAGCCCCGTTCCCGTTCACGGACTGGACGAGGCCCTGGGCCGCAAGCGCAGCATTCTCGCCTGGCTGGTGTTCGCCGGCGGCATGACCGGCACCCTCACCGGCTTCGGCATGCAATACTGGATGGCCCATATCAATTATCCCTGGAACGTCGGCGGACGCCCGACCGTCAGTTGGCCCGCCTTCATTCCGGTCACCTTCGAACTGACCATTCTGTTCGCCGCCCTCACCTGCGTGATCGGCATGTTCGCCCTCAACGGCCTGCCCCGCCCACACCATCCCATTTTCAATACCCCGAACTTCGACCGTTCAGCGATCGACCATTACTTTCTTTGCATCGAAGCGAAAGACCCGCAATTCGAGGAAGACAAAGTCACCGCATTCCTCCAGGAGTGCGGACCCGAAGCCGTAAACACCATCACCGACGCCTGACGGGAACTCCATTTATGAAGCGCCGCATCCTTTTCACACTTTTCACCGCCGCACTCCTCCTCGGGAGTGGATGCAAACCCCTGTTTGACATCCGCAAGGCCATGTACGACCAGCCCAAATACGAGCCCCTGGAAGCCACCGACTTTTTCGGCGACCGCAGGTCGGCACGGCCATTGATCGAAGGCACCGTCGCCCAAGGGCAGTTGCGACTCGACGACCACCTGTATCAGGGGTTGGAATGGATCGACGGCGAGCAGCTTCAGGCCCGCACCTATCCCTTTGAAATCACCATGGAGGATTTGAAGAGGGGCAAGGAACGCTATGAAATTTTTTGTTCGGTATGCCATGGGTTGAGCGGTTACGGGGACGGCATCGTGGTGCAACGCGGATACCCGCCCGCGCCCGGTTACCATTCCGACCATTTGCGGAACATGCCGCCCGGTTATTTTTATTCCGTGGCCACCAACGGTTATGGAAAAATGAAAGGGTATGCCGCTCAGATTCCGGTCGAAGACCGCTGGCGCATCGCCGCTTACATACAAACCTTGCAACGCAGCCAAAACGCCACTTTGGAAGATTTCGAAGCCGCGCAACAGGCTCGGGCTTCCCGCGAAAATCATCCACACGAAGATCACTTGGATTCACCGCATGACCAACACTGAAACAGATTTTCTCCCCAATAAACTCAAGCAGATGCAATCTTTCGCCCTCGTGACGGGGGGTGCAGGGCTTGCCATCATGATCCTGAGCTGGCTAGCTGGCGTGGCCAATTTTTATCAGGGCTACCTCATCGGCTGGTTTCTGGCCCTGGGTTTTGCCCTGGGCGGTCTGCTGGTCCTCTGTGTACACAATCTTGCCCATGGCGGGGGGGGGTTCCTGCTCCGGCGTCCGGCCGAAGCCTCGGCAATGACCCTGCTTCCGTTGATGATTCTGTTTTTGCCCATCATGTTTTCCTTGGACCGCGTGTATCCCTGGGCCATCCGCGACGCCTCCGGAACATCGGTCTACGCCACCGATCCGATCGTCGGCTCCAAACTTCATTATCTCAATCACAGCTTTATTTGGATCCGGTATTTCATTTATGCCGTGATTTGGGTGGGCGGAGCCCGTTTGTTCTGGACCTACAGTGGCAAGCAGGACGAAACCGGCGACATCGTCTGGCGTCAGAAAATGCGCTTCATGGCCGGCCCCATGGCCCTCATCTATATCCTCACCCTGACCCTGGCCTCGGTGGACTTCCTCATGTCCTTGGAGCCCCAATGGTTTTCCTCCATTTACGGCGTCATGGTGGCCTCGGGCCACATGCTCTCCATGTTGAGTTTCGGTCTGGTGTTCCTCACCTGGCTCTCCAAATGGGAACCCGTGAAAAGCGCCTTCACCCTTGAACGCCAGCATGACATCGGCAAGCTGCTCTTCGCGTTCATTATCTTCTGGGCATATATCCAGGTGTCCCAATTCATCATCTATTGGCACGCCAACCTGCCCGAGGAAATCACTTGGTACATGAACCGCTGGTCCCCCGGCTTCAACTCCGTTTCTTGGATTCTGGTGCTTTCGCAGTTTGTGGTGCCGTTTCTGTTTTTGATTTCCCGCAGCACCAAGCGCAACTCCCAAACCCTGGTGATTGCCGCATGCTTCCTGTTGGTCATCCGGGTGGTGGACATGTACTGGATGGTTGCCCCCAGCATCAACATCCCCGAAACCCGCGATCTCTACCCCGTCGCCACCAAGGCCATGTCCGGTTCCGCAATCCATCTTCTGGATTTGGTGGGCGTGGTGACCTTCGGCTCACTTTGGTTCGGGATCTTCCTTTACTATTTCCGCCAACGCCCGATATTGCCAGTCAACGATCCCTATTTTTCTTTGGGAGTTCAATCCAAGGAGCCCAACGCATGAGTGAAGACAAAGATAAACCCGTAGATTCCGAAAAAACCGATTCCAAGCCCGCGGACAACGCCAAGCCCAAGTCGGAGAGTCCGCCCAAGGAAGAGAGCAAACCCAAGGCGGCTTCCAAATCCGAAGCAAAATCCGAAGCAAAGTCCGAAGCGAAACCCGAGTCGAAACCCGCCGCCAAAAAGAAAGCGGACGTTTCCAAGGACGTGGAGGTCAAGGTCGAGGACGAGTCCGCCGATCAAAAGGCCGCCGGACATGGTCACGGGGCACCCGTGGATCCGGATCAACCGGTCAACCCGGACTACAAGGACAATGATATCCAGTTGGATACCGTCCGGCGCTTCATGTTTGGTTCCCTGGGCGTGACCCTGGTCTTTTTTGTGCTGATGCTGATCGTGCATCGCATCTACACCAAGGGTTTCTCCAAGGATCGCGGCGTGGCCACCCAGGAAACCCGCCAGATTCCCCGCAAAGATCAGGCCTTGTTGCAAACCGATGAATTGGTGGATCTGGATACCTATCTCGCCCAACAGGGAGAGAAATTGAGCACGCCCCGGGAAACCGAAGACGGTCAGCGAACCATCCCCATCGAAGACGCCATGCAACGCTTGATCGATGAAGGGGCGTTCCCCACCGCGACACCCGCGCCGGAAGGCCAAATGGCCTCCCGCCCCGCGCCGGCCCAAGCGTCCGCTCCCGCTCCCGCAACGTCGTCCGCTATGCCGGCGGCGAACGGGGAAGAGCCCGCGGAACAAATGGAGGTCTTGGACCCGGAAATGGTCGCCGCCGGAAAAAAACTTTGGGAAGCCAACTGCGTGAATTGCCACAGTGGTCCCGGAGGAATCGGGCCGCATATCCTGCATGCCTTCGGCACCATGCGTGAATTGGAAAATGCCGATCCGATTCTGATGGACGACTGGTACGTCCGGAATTCGATGAACAATCCCAACGAGCATATTGCCAAGGGATATCAGGCGGTCATGCCCACGCAGTTCAAAACGCAATTCAGCAGCAAACAAAAGTCGCAAATCATCGAGTATTTGAAATCCGAAGGGGAGAATCCCCCTCCGATGAAAGGGGAAGAACCCGAACCCGCGCCCGCGCCGGTACAAGAGCCTGCGCCCGAACCTGAACCGACCCCCGCCCCGGTGACGCCCCGGAGCGAGCCTGCGCGGCCGGCCCCGCAGCCCGCGCCGGTACAACCCGCGCCGGTACAACCCGCGCCGGTTCAACCCGCCCCGCAACCGCAACCCGCTCCGGCGGAACCCACCCCGGCGCCGGGACGTCCCGCGCCCATCTTCATCTAATGAAGGGCGCGTTCCTCCATATCGCGACGGTTGCGGGTTTGCTGTTTTCTCCCCTGCTCAGGGGAGAAGACCTTCCGCCTGCGGCTCAGTTGGAAGACGGCACCACGGCAACGCAAAGTCCCTGGGTGCCCCGTGATCCAAGGGCGGAGCCGTTTTTGGCCGTCTCCTTCTCGCCCCAATTAAACGTGGACGTGCCCTTGGATCTCGAATTCATGGGCGCGGACGGCATGAGAATGCCCCTCCGTGAACGCCTGGTACCCGGAAAACCCGTAATCGTCGCCATCGTCTACTATCGGTGTCCGACCATGTGCAATTTCGTGATCAATGACATGGTCATGGCGCTCACGGAAATCCCGTATGTTCCCGGGGAAGATTTCACCGTGCTGGCCTTGAGCTTTGATGCCGAGGAAACCCATGTGGTGGCGCAGGGAAAGAAAACCGGCTCCCTGGAGATGTACGGGGATACGCAGGGGGAAACCATGGACGGTTGGCAATTTGTGGTCGGCAACGAACCCGAAATCGTCGCGTTTACAAGCGCCGTGAACTTCGGGTACAAATTTGACCCGACCACGGGCGAATATGCGCATGGCAGCGGTTTGCTGGTGCTGACCCCCGACGGACGCCTTTCCCGCTTCCTTCCCGGGGTAGGTTATCAGACCCGTGATCTTCAACTTGCCCTCGTGGAAGCGGGGGAGGGGAAAATCGGCACCTTGTCCGATCGCATCGCCCTGTTGTGTTACAAATATGATCCCGAAACCGGACGTTACGGCCTTTTGATCAATCGTGTGATCATTGTGGCCTGTCTGGTCACCGTGGCGGCCCTGGCTTGGATGATCTTGGGTCTGCTCCGCCTCGAAAAACGACGGGCGCAAAATGACTTGCCCGAAAGCTCTTCCGCCAATCCTCCCACGGAACAACCCACTTGAATTGAATCACCCACTTGAATGACAGTCTCCGCATGTCACCAGAAATCATGAATCTATTTGCAGTCAAAACTTCGCCCGTCGCCGCCTCGGATTATGCCGATGAATGGCAAAATCTGTGGGGATATCTCATCGGCGTCTCGGTCTTTTTCACCGTGGCCATATGCGCGGTCATCGTGTTTTTCGCGATTAAATATCGGCGTCGTTCCGATGCGGACCGGCCGGAAGCCACCAAAGATGGAAAGCTCCTCGAAATTTTGGGTTCGGTGATCCCTTTTGTGTTGGTCATGATCATGTTCTTCTGGGGGGCCAAACTCTATTTCGACGCCCGCATGCCCCCCAAAGACGCCATCGAAATCCTTGTCACCGGCAAGCAGTGGATGTGGAAAATGCAGCATCCGAATGGCAAACGGGAAATCAACGACCTCCATGTTCCCGTGGGCGTGCCCATTCGATTGACCATGACCTCCGAGGATGTGATTCACAGTTTCTATTTGCCGGATTTCCGGAAAAAAATGGACGTGGTGCCCGGCAAATACACCCAGATGTGGTTTCACCCCCGGGAAGAAGGCCAGTACCATTTGTTTTGTGCGGAGTACTGCGGTTCGGAACACGCGTTGATGGTAGGACGGTTGCATGTGGTCAGTCCCGCGAAATATGAAGAGTTTCTCTCTTCTGGGGGCAGGGGCGCCATGGCCGAAGCCGCGGCCAGTGATGATCCGGTGGTGGCCGGGAAAGCCGTTTGGGAAGCCAACTGTGTCGTTTGCCACAGTGGACCCGGCGGGATTGGCCCCAATATCCACAAGGCGTTCGGCACCATGCGGGAATTGGAAACCGGGGAGTCCATTTTGATGGATGAAGCCTATGTCCGTAACTCCATCATCAATCCCAATGATGATATTGCCAAAGGGTATCCCGCGGCCATGACTTCTTTCAAGGGGCAGTTGAGTTCAACCCAAATCAACCAAGTGATCGCCTATCTTAAATCTGTCAGCGAAGCTGATCAGTAAACCTTCCTTATTATTTTCAGTCTCGGAACCATACAGATGAACGAACCGACCTCCAAACCCAAGCCCAATTACCTCACATCCGGGAATACCGTGTCCTCATGGCTTTTGACCGTGGACCACAAGCGGATCGGCCTCATGTATTTGCTGGGCATGACCTTTTTCTTTTTGATTGGCGCCACCGCCGCGGCTCTGTTCCGCTTCGAATTGGCCACCCACGATGCCAATGTGTTTGCCAACGACACTTACAACCGCCTCTTCACCATGCACGGCATCATCATGGTGTTTTTCTTTCTGATTCCCGCCGTGCCCGGGGTTCTCGGCAATTTCCTCGTCCCGCTCATGATCGGCGCCAAAGACGTGGCCTTCCCGCGCTTGAACCTGGCTTCCTGGTACATCTACATGCTGGGGGGCACCTTTACCCTGGCCGCGATTCTGCTCGGGGGCATCGATACGGGGTGGACCTTCTATACGCCCTACAGCTCCGTATATGCGGATTCGAATGTGATTCTCGCAGGGAGTGGCGTGTTTATCACCGGGTTCAGTTCCATTCTCACGGGCCTGAATTTCATTGTCACCATTCATAAAATGCGGGCGCCGGGCATGACCTGGATGCGTTTGCCTCTCTTTATTTGGGCTCAATACGCGACGTCCATCATTAATATCCTCGGCACGCCGGTCATTGCCATCACCTTGTTGCTGGTCGTCTTCGAGCGCAGTCTCGGATTCGGGATTTTCGATCCGCAAAAAGGCGGGGATCCCGTATTGTACCAGCACCTGTTCTGGTTCTATTCCCACCCGGCGGTGTACATCATGATTCTTCCCGGGTTTGGGGTGGTCTCCGAAGTGCTGGCCTGTTTTTCCCGCAAACGAATTTACGGCTATGAATTCGTGGCCTTTTCGAGTCTCGCCATCGCCGCCATCGGGTTTTTCGTCTGGGGCCATCACATGTTCACCAGCAGCCAGTCCGAATACGCCGGGTTAATCTTTTCGATCCTCACGTATTTGGTCGGCATTCCCACCGCCATTAAAATCTTCAACTGGGTCGCCACGCTCTACAAGGGTTCCATCCTGCTCTCCGCGCCCATGATCTATACCCTCGGTTTTATCGGCTTGTTTTTGGTGGGCGGACTCACCGGTCTTTTCCTGGCCACCATGGCCCTGAACGTTCACCTGCATGACACGTATTTCGTGGTGGCCCATTTCCACTATGTGATGGTGGGCGGCATGATGATGGCCTGGCTTGCGGGCCTCCACTTTTGGTGGCCGAAAATGTTGGGGAAAATGTACAATGAATTTTGGGCCCGCGTCGGAGCCGTGATCATTTTCTTCGGGTTCAATTTCACCTTTTATCCCCAGTTTATCGCCGGATACATGGGGATGCCCCGCCGATATCATGTCTACGACATTGAATACCAACCCTTCCAGATGCTCTCCACGGTGGGCGCGTACTTCATGGGCGTCGGCTTGATCATTTGCTTTGTCACCCTGGTGTCTTCGATCTTCAAAGGCAAACCCGCGGGCAAAAACCCGTGGAAGGCCACCGGACTGGAATGGAACCAGGCCGACAGCCCTCCGGATCAGCACAATTTCACGTCTCCGGTCAAGGTGGATGTCGAGGCATACGACTACACGGATGAACGCATTTATCAGGATACATAACCCCACCCTTCTCTTTCTGGAAAACGAACATGTCCCACGCCGTCACCGATACCGAACACAAACCCTATCAGCAGCACCATTTCGAAAACATGGAGCAGCAGACCCAGTCCACGTTGTTGGGAATCTGGCTCTTCATGGCGCAGGAAATCCTCTTTTTCGGCGGATTGTTTGCCGCCTACACCATCTACCGGATACTGTATCCCGCCGCTTGGGCCGCGGGCGCTTCTTCCCAAAATGTGTTTCTCGGCATGGTCAATACCATCGTCTTGATCGGAAGTTCCGTGAGCATTGTCATGGCCGTGCATTCCGCCCGGCACGATGACCGCAAGGCCATCCTGAAATGGTTTGCGGTGACTTTGTTGCTCGGGACCGTCTTTTTCGGCATCAAGGCCATCGAGTACGGCACCAAATGGGACCACCAATTGGTGCCCGGCCTGAATTGGAACAACGAACACGCCCTGCACACCCTTCAGGAACACGCGCCCAAAAACGTCGAAATCACGGAATTGCCCAAGGGGATTCAGATTTACTATTCCCTGTATTTCGTCATGACCGGCATGCATGCCCTCCACATGGTCATTGGCTTTGGACTGGCCTTTTGGATCATGGCCAAGACTGCAAAAGGGCGTTTCAATTCCGAATACTATCCCCACATCGAATATTTCGGCCTTTATTGGCACTTCGTGGATATCGTGTGGATTTTCCTCTTTCCCTTGCTTTACTTGGTCTGACCAGGAGTTCTCCCATGTCCATTAACACTCGACTCACCGACGATCACAATCACACTTCCGTTTTTGGCTATCTGTGCGTTTTCGGCGCCCTCATGGTCTTTACCGTGCTCACCGTCTTGCTTTCGTTTTTGAATTTCGGTCTCTTCATCGACGCCGTCATTGCCTTGGCCATTGCCGCGACCAAAGCGTCCTTGGTGATCTATTTTTTCATGCATGTGCGCGAAAGCCCGAAGATCATTGGTTTTATCGTGATCGGCAGTTTTCTCTGGCTCTCCATCCTGTTTTTGTTTACCATCGCGGACTTCCAAGCCATGTATGGTGATGGCCCCACCAGCGTTCCGCACGCCTTGCCCTGGTAATGAAAGCGTATATCCAGCTCTGTAAGCCCGGTATCGTCCGCATGGTGGGGGTCACCGCCGCTTTCAGCTTTCTTTTGGCTTCGCCTGGAAATCAGTGGACGGACTGGCTTCGTTTGGTCGCGGCGTTGATCGGCATTATGGCTTCCGCGGCGGGATCCGCGGCCTTGAATAACGTGATCGAAAAGGATCTGGATGCCCGCATGGACCGAACCCGCAACCGCGCCCTGCCCAGGGGCGAGATCTCTTCGGAACAGGCTTTGGCCTTTGGGATTTGCATGACCCTGGGAGGGACCATTTGGCTGGTGTTGACCGTGAACCTGCTCACCGCGTTTCTGGTTCTGGCCACCGCTTTTCTGTATGTGTTGGTGTATACGCCCCTGAAAACCCGTACATGGCTCAATACCACCATCGGCGCCGTTCCCGGCGCCATGCCCACGCTTTGCGGGTGGGCGGCGGCCTCCAACCATCTGGACTTCGGCGCATGGGTCATGTTCGCGATCCTCTTTGCCTGGCAACACCCTCATTTTTACGCCATTGCCTGGCTCTACAAAGAAGACTATCGCAAAGCCGGGTACAGAATGCTGAGTGTAATCGATTCCGAGGGCACCCGGCTTTTCGTCCAAGTCATTCTCTTTTCTTTGCTTTTGGCGGCCGCCAGCATTGTGCCCGCACTCGCGAAGATGGCCGGGATGGTCTATTTGGTGGGAGCGAGCCTATTGGCCGTTTATCTGTTGCGGGCCTCTTATCGTTTTGTCAGACATCATACCAACGTCGAAGCCCGCGCCCTGTTGCTGTCCACCATCTTTTATTTGCCCGCGCTTTTATGCGTGATTATTGCCGACATGGGCTTCACGTGGATCAGGGGCTGAGCCGGAGACTTTCGCGGCAGTAGGCCCGACAGTCCCTGTTGCGAATTCAACAAAAAGCCGCGCGGATGCGCGGCCTTTTTTCATTATGGGATGTGTTCGTCGAATGTTCAGCCCAGGGCTTGAACCAGATCGTCAATCAGGTCCATTGGCGTTTCCAAACCGACGGAGAGGCGAACCATTTCTGGCGGAATGCCCGCCGCTTTTTGTTGTTCTTCGCTGAGCTGGGAGTGGGTCGTGCTGGCCGGATGGATGGCCAGGCTTTTCGCGTCGCCCACATTGGCCAAGTGCGAGAACAATTTGAGGCTCTCGATGAATTTCCGCCCGGCTTCGGCTCCGCCCTGGATGCCAAAAACCACCATGGATCCCCCTTTGCCTTTCAAATACTTGTCCGCCATGGATTTGGCAGGATCATCGGAAAGGGCCGGGTGGCGCACCCAGTCCACTTTGGGATGTTCCTTGAGGAACTTGGCAATGTTCAGGGCGTTTTCACAGTGGCGTTCCATCCGCAAGGGGAGGGTTTCGATCCCTTGCAGGAACATCCAGGCGTTGTCGGGGGAAATGCAGGCGCCGAGATTTCGCAGTGGGATCACCCGCATCCGAATCGCATAGGCCACGGGGGCCAACATCTCCGGCAGGTCGTAGGCCCATCGCACCCCGTGATAACTGGATTCGGGTTCGGTCATCAGCGGAAATTTGTCGCTCTTCCAATCGAATTTTCCGGAGTCCACCATGACCCCGCCGATGCCCGCGTTGTGGCCTCCGAGCCATTTCGTGAGCGAATGCACGACAATATCCGCGCCAAATTCAATGGGTCTTTGCAGATAGGG
>PXAS01000311.1 GCA_003565815.1 PVC group bacterium | reverse complement strand
TGGTCAAGACGGCCAAGGTGGCGGCGGTGGCGCGGGGACATCGGCGGCAAACAACGCCGGACGTGGCGGCTCGGGCATCGTTATCATTCGATACCAGATCGGTATAGAGACGGACCCCTCTCCTGTTGAACTCATCGCCGCTGGTCTTGCGGATTGGCAGGGTTCGACTGCGCAAACGGTCGTGACCGATGAAAACGGGTCTTTGCGCATTACATATGGCGCAGGACATGACAGCGGCTCACCGCCGGCAGCCTTCCGCAACTTGTTATTGCAAGTTGGCGAGCAATACCGCCTGACTGTCACGCCTGAGCAGCGCAGCAATGACCCCGCTGCAAGCTACCGCGTGCGCGTGTCAAACAGCCACAGCGCTGGCGATGGGGCGGCAGCAATCGTGACTTCGGACATTACGCAAAGCAATGATCCCATTGTGCTTGAGTTCGTGGCAACGGAAGAAATCGGGATTTACCTGTTCTCGTGGTCTGCGGTAGGCCCCGACTCTGTGGGCAGCTTTGCACAATACTCTAGCGCCCTGCTTGAGGGCCCGATAACGGATGCGCCGGACCCCTCGCCTGATGACATCTTCGCCTCCGGCGAACCGGGTGTATGGCTAGACCCGGCGGACTCTGCCACGCTGTTCTCTGACACGGCTGGCACGACGCAGGCGCAGATCGGTGACCCGGTGGCGCTGGTGCTGGACAAGAGCGGGAACGGCAACCACGCCGTGCAGTCCACGCTTGCCTCACGGCCTATTCTGGGGCGGGTGCCTGAAACAGGGCGGCGGAATTTGCTGAGGTCTTATGTCGAAGGAGTTATGAGTAGCGGAACTTCCCTCAACGAAGCGAGTACGGAAAGTGTTTCTCAGTTTAACTACCCTACTTTCAAGCTAGTTAGGGATGGTGAAGAAGGAGGGTCTTTCGGCCGCAACAACCAGCATGTCAGGCTCAATGAGTTTGCAGTTAATGCCGCATTTAGAGTTCAAGCTGTTGTAAAACCTACTTCAAACACGGATGTAATTATTGGTTTTTCATCTTCCGGCGGGGCCGGAGGCGGACGAACTATTGGCGTAGTCGTTAAGCCAGGTGGCTCTAGTTTTACATTTGAGAGGGCGACACAAGGCGCAGACGTTCTATCGTCTACTGTTGAGAGTGTAGGGCAAGGTGCGTTCTTAGTTCAGGCTGAAATCAGAACATCTACAACTGACGCTCTTAATGCCTTTGTCGGGCTTGGTGATACTGATGTTGATGATGGAAGAACTCAAGAAAACATTGAATATGTAGCCTACTTTGCGGATGTGCAATTTGAAGTAGGCGGCGAGTGGACGACCCCCCAGCACGTCGTCTCAGAGTTCGACGTGACCGAGGCTGGCGTTCCGTCGCTGCGCTACCTTGGCGACCCCGGCGCGGCCAGCCTGCCCGCAACCGTGCCAGACCTCGGGACTGACGCCACGCTGGCCTATGCGACCGAGGCGGGCGTCACGATCCTGACCGGCCAGACTATCGGCGCGGGGGCGCTGGAAATCCTGCGCGGGGATCGGACCTATGGCGTGATCGCCAACAATCGCCCGTGGACCCCTGCCGAAACGGCGGGTGTGACCGCATGGCTCAACGCGAGGATACCGGCATGACGATCCTGACAATAGCCGTCCCGTTGGACATGGCTGATGACGCGAATGCGCTTGGCGGGGCATGCGGCGAAAGCGCGGCAGACCTTGAGACGTATCAGGACCGCCCGAACACGCCGATGCAGCGCAACGCGGCTGGCGACCTGTTCCTGTGGCACTCATTCCCGAACTGGTTTTTCCGGCAAGACCCCCGGCAGGCCATCACGCGCCCAGAATGGGACACTGAGGGGCTGATCAACATGACCGGAGCAGCCCGCGCACAAGCCGCGCTGGTGATCTGGGATGGCGAGGAGCCAACTCCGCAAGCCGCACCGGGGCAGATAACCGTGATCGGCGGCGTGGCGGGACCGGACGCACTCGCGGCGATGGGGCTGACGATTGTGCCGGATGATGAGATTTAATTAGGGGGAGGCTAACATGGCGCGCAAACCATACAAGAAAAAGGGCCGCAAGAAATGACCCTGGTAATCGAAGACGGCACGGGCGTTGACGGAGCAGACAGCTTCGCCACGGTTGCAGAGTATGAGGCGTTCGTGCTGGATTACTTTGGCGAAACCGTGACGGGTAACGAGGCGGCATTGCGCCGCGCGTTTGTGGTCATGTCGGGCTTGCCTTGGAAGGCTGGCGTCTGGCCTACGTTTTGCGGTTCAATCCCGGCGGCGGTCAAGAATGCGCAGGCTGCGATTGCGCGTGTTGAGGCCGCAAGCCCCGGCACGTTGTCGCCTGTATTCGACAAGAGCAAGGCCAAGACGTTGACGCAAGTGGGAAGCATTCAATGGACGCCAAAAGGTGGCGCGAATACGTTTGAGGCCGCGCGTCCTATTGTGGCGATGGCGATGGACTTTCTCAACGCCGCGCGCGGCGAGTGTTGGGAAGGTGGACT
>PXAS01000225.1 GCA_003565815.1 PVC group bacterium | reverse complement strand
TGCATCGGGGCGTCCAGGGCGGGATGATGCCCTTTGATTTGGGCTTTGTCATGGATTTTCTGAAAACCTTGGAGATTGAAAAGGAAGACCCCGCCGGAATCTCTGTCCGGGGGCAAGTTCCCCCGGGCGCGATATTGAAAGGGCTGGCACCCTTGCTCCAACAACATTTGATGATGCAGCAGAGAATTCGGAATATGCAACGGGGGCATGGGGTGGACCCGTTCGGTGAATTTCGTTGATTTGTAACAAGCATGTCGTTGCGGAGCGGCAACGCAGGGGAATCCGATCTCGCATTCCGCAACTTGACGTGTTAGGTCTGAGCGCATGGCTAAATTGAAAAACGTATTTTCCTGGTCCCATTCCGCCGCGACGGATTTCGAATTGTGTCGGCGCAAACGCTATTGGTCCAAATACGGCGCCTGGGGCGGATGGGAGTCCAATGCGCCCCCGGAGTGCAAAACCGCGTATCGCCTGAATAAAATGGACAACCGTTTCAGCGTGCAGGGCACGGTGGCCGAGGAGGCGGTGATGTGGATGCTCAAGGAACACCAGGCGGGACGCGCGGTTACCGAGGAAGAGGCTTTTCAACGGGTGGCCCGGGGGATGTTGCGGCGTTGTTGGGATGAATCCACGCAGGGGGTCTGGCGGCAACGGGTGAAGGCATGTTGTTTGCACGAGCACTATTATCCCGCGTTTCACGACTTGGGAGAACGGGAAATGATCTTTCAGGTGGCCGACGCCGTCAAAGCGTGCTTGAAAAATTTCCGCGAGCAAGTTTTGCCGCGCCTGGCCCATGTGACCCCGGAGATGGAAATTCCGATTGCCGTGGTGGGCAAGGGGGATCCCGAACATTTCGTTTTCGAGGGGGTGAAAGTCTATTCCATCCCCGATTATGTGTATGTGGAGGCGGGCAAATGGCACATCGTGGACTGGAAAAGCGGCAAACCGAAGCCCGAACACGCCTCGCAAGTGGTGATGTACGCCCTGTGGGCCCATGAAAAACACGGGGTGTCCCCGGAAAACATCACCTTGTCGCTGGAATACCTGCAATCCGGCGAGCGTTTGGAACTCCCGGTGACCGCCGGAGACCTCGAACAGGCCCGGGAACGCCTGCGGGATTCCGTGCAGGATATGTCCCAATATTTGATTCACGCCGATATTCAACGGAATCAAGCCCTGCCAAAATCCGAATGGGATCTGTGTTTTGACCCCGGTTTATGCAGGCGATGCGCCTTTTTTGAACTATGCGCCCCCGAATTGGAGGGCTTGCTGGATGAAATTCCGGACGATTCCCTTGATGCTGTCGATTGACACCCCTTGATGTGGGTGTTACAGTCATTGTTTTACTATCATATTCCCTCATACCCGAACAACCCATCCCCACCGGAAGTTTTTGATGACAGACGACCCCCCGCAGAAAGACCATATTCAAGTTGCCGTCCGAAATGGCGTGGGCTATGCCCGCGTGCTTGGCAGAGGATCATTCAAAGTCAGCGCCTCCGTAAAGGAGTATGGCAACGCGCTCCTGAACAGCGGCGTAAAACGATTGGTGATTGATCTGCGGGATTGCGTGGGCATGGACAGTACCTTCATGGGGGTCACCGCCGGGCTCTGCAACCGTTTTCACAAAGAAGGGAATGCCACGGTGGAGATGGTGAACTGCTCGGACAAAGTCAAACGTCTCATGTCCACGTTGGGCCTCGACCGCCTGGTGGATGTGGTTTCCGGCGACAGCCCCGACGATTCGATCCCCGAAAAGGGCGAACTCGAAGACCTCGCGGCCAAACCGGAGTCTCCGCTCGAATCCGCCGAAAACATGCTCGAAGCGCATGAAAATCTTGTCAAAGTGCATTCGGACAATGAAATGCGCTTTCAGGATGTGCTCGATTACCTGCGGGAAGACATCCAACGTCAACGCCGTTCCTGACGGACCCCATGATCTCGCCCGCCTTCCCCTTTTTCGCTCAGATTTTGGTGCCGGTGCTGGCCTTGGCCCTGATGCTTTTGTTCATCGTCTCCGTGACGGGCGCGGTGTTGTCCATTCGCGTGTTGAGAAACACCCGCATCGCCCGTGACAATCTGTTGAAAGAAAAGGAATTGATTTTCAACTACGTGCAAAGCACCGGGGATATTTTCACGGAGACGGAAAAACTGGATTCCGACCGTCTCATGCAACGCATTCTCTATTTTTGCCTGCGCACGACGCATACCGCCGGGGGGGCGATTTATTTGCTGAACGACGAAAAAATGCTTCAGGCCCGCGCGATTTCCGGGGTCTTTCCCCCCATGTTCGGCATCAAGGGAAAAGTCGGCGGATTGGACTTGGGCGTATTGAAAAATGAGCAGTTGGAGGAGCTGACCCGATCCACGCCCATTGCCCTCGGTGAAGGTCTGGTGGGGCAAACCGCCGATTTCGGCACTCCTTTGTTGATCGAACACGCGGAACTCGACCCCCGCGTGCCGCATTTCGACAGCAGTTTGCTCAACGTGAAAAGCGTGCTCATGGTGCCCATGCGCTTTCGCCACGAAGTGATGGGCGTGATTTGCGTGGTGAACCGTGTCGATGGCGTCCCCTTGAGCGAACGGGATCAAAGCCTGTTGCAGGCTCTGGCCGATCAGGCTTCGGTCACCATTTATTATGCCAAATTCCGGGCCGCATTGGACGAGAAACAACGCTTGGACCAGGATGTGAACATGGCCATGCGGATTCAGAAAGGCCTGTTGCCCCGGGAATTGCCCGACATCCCCGGCCTGGATCTGCACGCCCTGAATATCGCCGCGCTCGAAGTGGGGGGCGATTATTATGACGTGATCCCCGTGGACGACACCCATGTGGGCCTTGCGGTTGCCGATGTCTCCGGAAAAGGCATTGGCGGGGCGCTGATGATGTCCATTTGCCGCAGCGTCATTCGCGCCCACTCCGGGAAAAACCACTGTCCCGCCCAAGTCTTGCGGGAAGTCAACCGCACCATGGTGGCGGATATTTACGAGGATATGTTCGTGACCATGATTTACATGGTCTACGACATGGAAAATCGCGAATTGTCCATTGCCCGCGCGGGGCACGATCCGCCCTTGGTTCTCCCCGCGGGCGCCAATCAAGTCTCCCGTGATTTCAGCGGTGGCCTGGCCATCGGGCTGGTGGACGCGGATACGTTTGACGAAACCATCGAAGCCACGACCATCAAACTCACGCCCGGATCCTGGGTGATCGCCTATACCGACGGCATTACGGAAGCCATGAATGAAGAGGGCGAGGAGTGGGGGGTCACGCCCTTGATCCGCACCGTGATTGGCAGCCGAACCCTCAACGCCCAACAGATGTGTCAAACCATCGAAGAACGCGTCATCCGCTTCGCCGGGGACGCCCAGCAATATGATGACATCACCCTGATGGTTTTGAAGGCGACCGAGCTTTGACGGAAAGGCGGGGCGTAGAAAAAGGAAATCTTTAGTTGACACTTGGCCGTGTTCTGACTATTTTCCGCGTCCCTTGACCTCCACGCCCGTACTGGCGTGGGAAACGATTTTGAAGGACATATTTTTTCATGAAAACAACTTTTCTCAAAGAAGCCGAGATTGATCGCAATTGGCACGTGGTGGACGCCGCCGGGAAACCCCTGGGCCGTTTGGCCGCCGAAGTGGCGACGGTTCTCCGCGGCAAACACAAGCCCACGTTTGCCCCCCATGTTGACAACGGTGACTTTGTCATCGTCGTCAATGCCGAAAAGGTTCACCTTTCCGGCAACAAGGAAGATCAAAAAATTTACAAACATTATACCGGTTACGCCAACGGATTGAAGGAATACAGCGCCGCGTTCATTCGCGAGCGCAAGCCCGAACGCATGATCCGCCAAGCGGTTTGGGGCATGATCCCCCGCACACGCCAGGGCCGTCAAGTGATTCGTCGCCTCAAGGTGTATGCCGGATCCGAACATCAACACCAGGCTCAACAGCCGCAAGCGCTTGAAATTTAAGAAGGAAGCATCTCTATGGCCACTGCCGCACCCCCTGAATTCACTGCCACCGGTCGTCGCAAGACTTCCGTTGCCCGCGTACGCCTGACCTCCGGCGTCGGAAAAATCTTCGTGAACGGAAAAGAATTTTCCGTCTATTTTCCCGATGACGCTCTTCGGGCCTACATCGAGCAACCCCTGAACTTGCTCAATGCCAAAGACAGCTACGACGTGCAGGCCCGCCTGGATGGCGGCGGCCTCGCCGGACAAGCCGGCGCCTTGCGCCACGGGATCTCCCGGGCCCTGGTCGAGGCGGATGCGGAAAACCGCGAGGTGCTCAAAAGCAATGGCTGTTTGACGCGTGACGACCGGATGAAAGAACGCAAAAAGCCCGGTCAGCCCGGTGCCCGCAAGCGCTTCCAGTTCTCCAAGCGTTAAGCCCGTCACTCCCCCTGGTGTGCCGCGTCTTCCCGACCCGGTGCATTCCATTCCGTCAAACTCCGGGTGCTCGCGCCCGGAGTTTTTCTTTTTACGAGTCCCGAACCGCCCAAATTCTTTCAGATCCAAAGACCGCATCCATGAAACTCAATGCCTTCAAGCCTCTCCGCCCGCCTGCCGACCTCGCTTCAATGGTGGCCTCCCCTCCTTACGATGTCATCGATTCGGACGAAGCCCGCCGGGTGGCCGCGGGAAACCCCAAGTCCTTTCTCCACATCATCAAACCGGAGATCGATCTGCCGGATACGGTCGACGTGTATGACGAGCGGGTCTATGCCAAGGCGGCGGAAAATTTCGGGCACTTTCAGCAAAACGGTTGGTTGCGGCGCGAAAACGAAGATGGGATTTTCCTCTATCGTCAATCCTTCCGCGACCACAGTCAAACCGGGGTGGTGGCCGTGTGCCATACCGATGATTACGAACGCGATGTCATCAAAAAGCACGAAAAAACCCTGCAAAAAAAGGAAGATGACCGGACCCGGCACGTGGCCACGTTACAAGCGAACGCGGGACCGGTTTTTTTGATGGTTCGCGCCCTGGCGGAACTCAAGGACCTGATGGCCCGGGAACAGGAGGCCGAGCCCGAAATCGATTTCCACAGTCCCGACCAGGTCCGGCACACGGTATGGAAGGTTGCGGACCCCCAAAGCTTTCTCCGCTTGTTTCATGAAATTCCGAACGCCTATGTGGCGGATGGTCACCATCGGTCCGCCAGCGCGGCCCGGTGCGCCAAGGAATTTGCGGAGGCAAACCCCCGTCACACGGGCGGGGAAAACTACAATTGGTTCTTGTCGGTCCTGTTTCCGGCGGATGATTTGCAAGTGCTGCCCTACAACCGTTTGGTGAAAGGACTCCATGGAGAAACCCCCGAGAGTCTGCTCACCCGCATCAAACGGGCGGGATACGGCGTGACCTTGGTGGAGAGCGGCGTGTCAGAGGAGAAAGGGGACGTCCGCATGTATCTGGATGGAAAATGGTACCGACTCCTGAAGCGGGCGGAGGCGGACGCCGATCCGGTTTCCGCATTGGATGTGAGCATCCTGCAAACCCACCTCTTGGGTCCGGTGCTGGGAATCGATGATCCCCGGACCGATCCGCGGATTCGCTTCAAGGGTGGATTCGATTGTCTGGATCAATTGGTTCAGGCCGTGAACCTGGGGCAGGCCGACGTCGCCTTTTCACTCTTCCCCACCGGAACCGAGGAGATTATGGCCGTCGCGGACGCGGGCTTGATCATGCCCCCCAAAAGCACTTGGTTTGAACCCAAGTTGCGCAGCGGTTTGTTTGTGCACACGCTGGGACACTGATACTTGGCTCGTGAAATGAATTGGGAATCGAATTTTATCCCTTTGGAATAAAGAAATGACCCCAATGAGCGATGGTGGAGTCAGTCAGGCAGATGGGAATAAACCTGCGGATGCTCCGCCGAACTGCGGATGCGAATCGGAATAACCCAAGAATAAAATATTTGTTGGCTGACATGGCCATGCGCCTTCGCCAAGGCTACGGCGGCAAAGGAGTCGCGGGGTTTTCTTCCAAAAAACGATCCGCGGGACGGCGAAGCATCCGCAGGACAAAAATCTATTCTCCACGTCATTGCAAATATCTGCATAAGCAGAAACATACACCCTTTTTTGTATCATCTTCCTCTGGAAGACTCTAAAAGGCTTTCCGGATGCGCTCCCGCACGGCCGCGGCGATGATGCGATTGCCGTCCTCATCAGGATGTAATCCATCGGGAAAGCGCTCCGTGGCGGCATCGCCTCGAAATTCGCGGGCCAAATCCACCAGAACCACCTTTTCCTCTCTTGCCAAATTCGCCAGGATGAGGTTTACATTGTCCACGGTTCCCTGAAAAATCACCCGTCCCTGGGTCATGGGCAGGACGTTGGCCAGAACCGGAATGGCTTCTTTGGACCTGACTTCATTGATCATGGCCCGGATATCATTCTCAAACGCGCCGATATTTCCGTGGATGGCATTGTTTGCGCCGTACATGATGACCACCACATCGGGATTGTGGCGGTTCAGTTGGCCACTCAGGCGGGCGCGACCGCCCGCGGCTCTTTCCCCATTGACCGAGGAATTGATGACCTGCCATTCGGGTTCCATGGCGCGGAGATGACCGGTCCACGGGCCCACGCCCGGGTACTGAAAGCCGCGGGTGTTGCTATCGCCCATGGCGAGCACGGTGATGGGCCCTTTGGGTCCGTCGTCACTGCTTCCATTGCATCCGGTGAAGGTCAAAACCATCAGCGGAACAAAAAGGGATAAAAGGAATCGTTTCAACATGTGTTGCATGGGTTTCTCCTGTGATAAAACAGGATCGCTTTTATACCGTTCAGCGAAAACTGCAACTACATTTGTAGGAGGGCCAACCCCTTGTCCCGTTTTTCCGCCATTTCCGCTTGGGTGGGCGCTTCCAAGTTCAGCCGGCAAAGTGGCTCGGTATTGGACATGCGCACGTTGAACCACCAGTCCGGATACTCCACGCTGAGCCCGTCCAATTCGAATATATGGGCGTCCGAGTATTCTTCCCGTATTTTTTCAAACACGGCCTCGGGATGATCCACTTTGGAGTTGATTTCGCCGCTGGCCACATATTTCCGAATGGGTTGGACCAGTTCGCTCAGGGTTTTGTCACTTTGGCTGACCAAATTGGCGATGTAAAGGACCGCAAGGCCGGCGCTTTCCGTGAAGAAATTTTCCCGGAAGTAATAGTGCCCGGAGAGTTCTCCCGCGAATACGGCGTTGGCTTCGCGCATTTGTTGCTTGATGAAGGCGTGGCCCACCCGGCACATGCGGGCCTCGCCCCCGTTTTCTTCAATCAATTCTTTGACCGCTTTGCTGGAACGAAGATCGTAAAAGACCACCCCTTTCTCTTTTTCCAGCAAGGCCCGGGCGATCAGGGCGGTGATCATATCCATGCTGATGATTTCGCCGTGTTCATCCACGAAACCCACCCGGTCCGCGTCTCCATCGAAGGCGATGCCAAAATCATACTCGCCCTGCCGAACAAATTTCGTCAGGCTTTCATAGGTTTCGGGCACGAGCGGGTTGGCCTCGTGGTTGGGAAAGCTGCCGTCATATTCATCGAACAGCGGATCAATGTCGATCAGGCCTTTCAACACTTCCCCTTCGGCAATGCCCATGGCGTTCGCGTAATCCACCGCGATTTTCAAGGGGCGCTTGATGTCCGCGAATTGGCGGATATGGGCCCGATATTCCGCGCCAATGTCATATTCGGTGCGGATGCCGGGGGAATCCGGCAACGGGGCGAATTTTTCCGCCAGAACGATTTGTTCCAGCTCCTGGATGCCCGTGGCCCCGCTGATGGGCACGGCGTTCGCCCGGCACAATTTGAAACCGTTGTACTCCCCGGGGTTGTGACTGGCGGTGATGATAATGGACGCGTCCGCCTCCAAATGTCCGTTGGCGAAATAGCACATGGGGGTGCTGACCATGCCGATGTCCACGACGTTGACCCCTTGGAGGGTCAGGCCTTCCGTCAGGGCCCGGGCGAGGGCCGCGGAGTGCGGCCGCATGTCCCGCCCGATCACCACCGTGGTTGGGGAAAGCAACGTGGCAAAGCCGCGCCCGATGCCCCGGGCCAAACTCTCATCCAATTCCGTGCCCACGATCCCGCGAATGTCATACGCTTTGAAAATACTCATACATTTCCTTCCTTCGTTGATTTCATCCTCAATCCCTGGGATCGTGCGAATTCAATGCAAAAATCCCAAGGAATCAGGGTTAGGTTTCATTTTCAGCCAAAAGACTCCGCTAATTTGCTTGGATTTTGAGGAATGTCAAGGTTTGCAAACTCCGCTTGCAATGTCCGGGGAAATCGGGTATCCCTGCGCACCTTCACAGGAGCCTGATTATGCAAGAAAACGTTGAAACACAATTGAAAGAATGGCGGGACAAGTTGGAAGAGATGCGGGGGTATCTTTGACGTCGCCTCACGGAAAACCCAACTGAAAGCCCTCGAGGAGAAATCCGCCTCTCCGAATTTTTGGGATGACCAGCATGCGGCCCGGCAGGTGATCGCCGAAACCAATGCCATCAAGTCGGTCACCGATCCCTTTGACCGCTTGGCGTCATTGCTGGAGGACTGCTCCGTCATGGTGGAACTCCTGGAGATGGAGGAGGACGAAGAGCAAATCCGCCAGGGCGAGAAAGAGCTTTCCTCCAACATGAAGCAGATGGAGAAACTCTTCAATGAAATGGAATTGAAATCCCTGCTGGGGGAGAAATTTGACGCCAACAACGCCTATCTTTCCATCAACGCGGGCGCGGGCGGCACCGAATCGTGCGATTGGGCCTCCATCTTGTACCGCATGTACCAGCGTTTTTGCGAACGCAACGGGTTCACCTTCTCCATTCTCGACATCCAGGACGGCGAGGAGGCGGGGATCAAAAGCGTTACCGCCCACGTGGAAGGCCCCTACGCCTATGGCATGTTGAAGGCGGAACGGGGGGTGCATCGCCTGGTGCGCATTTCCCCGTTTGACTCCGCCAGCCGCCGCCATACCTCGTTCACCGCCGTGGATGTGGTCGCGGAAATCGACGACACCGTGGAAGTTGAAATTCTCGACGCGGATTTGCGCGTGGACACCTACCGGGCCAGCGGCTCCGGCGGACAGCACGTGAATACCACCGACTCCGCCGTGCGCGTCACCCACGCCCCCACGGGCATCGTGGTGCAATGTCAATCCGAACGCAGCCAACACGCCAACCGCGACAAGGTGATGAAAATCCTGGCCGCGAAAATTTACGAATGGGAAATGGACCAAAAGCGCAAGGAAATTGAAAAATTCTATGACCCCAAGGGGGCCATTGCCTGGGGCAGCCAGATCCGTTCCTACGTGTTGCAACCCTACACCATGGTCAAAGACCACCGCACCAACGAGGAAGTCGGCAACGCCCAAGGGGTGTTGGACGGCGAGATTCTGCCGTTTATCGAAGCCTATCTGAAAGACAAACGAAAGAACGCGTGATGAACATTCTCGAAAAAATCATTTCCAGGAAGCGCTTGGAAATCGGCAATTGCCGTCACGAAAAATTGGTGGGCGAATTGCAGAACGAGGCGCTACGCGCTCCCGCGCCCAAACCGTTTGCCAAAACGCTGCGCAATGCGCCGATGGGGTTGATCGCCGAAGTGAAACACAAAAGCCCCAGCGCGGGCGTGATCCGCGATCCGTTTGTCCCGGCTGAAATCGCCTCGGCCTATGCGTCGGCGGGTGCCCATGCCGTTTCCGTCCTCATGGACGCGGAATTTTTCGGGGGAGGGGAGGCGCATTTCCGGGAGGTGCGCGCCGCCGTGGACTTGCCCATGCTTTACAAGGAATTTGTGGTGGATCCCTGGCAAATCTGGCATGCCCGCTTGCTGGGCGCCTCGGCGGTCTTGCTCATCGCCGCCGCTTTGCCGGAAACGCTGTTGTCCGGGTTGATCCAGGAAGCCAAACTCGCCGGATTGGAAGTCTTGTTCGAAGTACATGACGCCGCGGAATTGGAGGCGGCCAAGCGCTTGGAGGTTGAATTGATCGGCATCAACAACCGTAACCTGAAAACGTTCGAAACCAGCCTCGACCAAACCCTGGCCTTGCTGCCGGAAGTACCCGACGGCGTGACCCTCATCAGCGAAAGCGGCATCCAAAGCGCGGACGACGTCCGCAAATTGCAGGACGCGGGCGTACATGGCGTCTTGGTGGGCGAACACTTGTTGCGTCAGAAGGATTTGGCGAGCGCCGTAAAAACCCTGATGGGCGGATGAGCGTCTTCGTCAAACTTTGTGGCCTCACCCGGGAAGAGGATGTGCGCGCCGCGATTCTCGCGGGGGCGAATGCCCTGGGCTTCAATTTCTGGCGCCAAAGTTCGCGGGTGGTTTCCGCCGACCCAGTGGCGTCCTGGGCGCCTCTCGTGCCCGCGGGCGTCATGAAAGTGGGGATTTTCGTGAACGAAAGCGTGGAGGAGGTCCGGCGGATTTTCGATGCCGCCGGTCTCGACATGGCCCAATTGCATGGCCAAGAAAACGTGGAGTATATCCGGCGCCTGCAACGCCCGGCCTGGAAAGCCATTCATCTGGACCGCTGCCCGGAAGGGATTGAGGAATATCCCGTCGAGGCCTTGTTGATCGACAGCGGAACCGTCGACATGCCGGGGGGAACCGGAAAGCGGGTGGACACTGCCCGCGCCGCCGAATTCGTGCGTCGCACCCGCCACCGCGTCATTCTCGCCGGAGGACTGCGCCCCGAAAATGTGGCCGAGGCCATTCACGAAGTCCGCCCCCACGGCGTGGACGTCAGCTCCGGCATTGAAATCCGACCCGGCATCAAAGATCCGCAAGCCATGCGCCAATTTGTGGACGCGGCAGTGCAAGCCTCCAAACAGATGCATTCCTGAAGCCCCCCACGGGAATACAACCCGTCAGCCATGAATGGCGGCGGGTCGCGGCAGCGATTCTGGCATTGAAAGTGTTGGACATTCCTTGTTGGATCTTTTCCATTTCCAATCTTCAACACCCAACAAGGAACATCCAATGTCCAATTAACCCTGAAAGGGTTATCCTTCTTTACCAGAAACACGAAAAGAGTTTCATCCCTTCAGGATGACGGATGACCTTGAACCCTTTGTCCAGGGGCGAGGCCCCTGGCTGCCGAGTTTTATCCCTTTGGGATAAAGAAACCACCCAATGTGAGGTGCTTGAGTCAATCAGCCAGGCAGGTTCAGAAATATAGCAACAGAAATATAGCAACAGGTATTTTACTACCAAGCAGTTTTCCGAGTTACGGAAATCTTAAGAAAACTCCTCACTTATCAGTTCTTTGAACGCGAATAATTCCCCATCGCCCAGCGTCCCATCG
>PXAS01000018.1 GCA_003565815.1 PVC group bacterium | reverse complement strand
TTAATCCATTCAGTCGGCGCACAGCCGCAAGAAAAAGGTGTTGGGGGTTCAGTTGCGGGCTGCTCAAGGTCTTCCCCTTCATCCGCAACTGCAGAGGGCTGACAAACTGGATTTTCAAACAGGGTTCGAACTGGCCACCGGAAAAACGCAGGTGAAAGGTCTCCCCGGCCATACAGCCCTCCACCAGAGCACCGGACTCACCATAGGGCCTCCCTGTCGACTGATGAAGTGCATCCAAAATCGCACCGGCCAACTCTCCCTCCCTGTCCCAGGTGACCAGACGAAACGGAATCACATCCGCTTCCATTTCCTGCTCATAAACGGGTTGGAAAAGATAAGCAGGCGGGGTATTCTCATCCGGTTTGAATTTTGCCGCAAAGATATCCGGATAATGGGCCAGAAGGGCATGGCCCGCCAACCCGCGAATCGTTCCCGTGGCCATTCGCCGAATGGGACTCACACGGTCCAAAAGCAAGTCGGCTTGGGTTACACGTAAATGGAGACCCTCCTGCAGGGACCCCAGACAATCTGTTTCTGCGGTGGCATCCATGGAACTAAGACCGACGATTTTGCCTTGTTTGCTGCCGACGGTCTCGATTTTGTCCAACATTTTCTCCTGCTTGTGTTTTTCTTGCCGGATGTTTGTCAGGATCAAAGGGCTCAATACGAATCACGGGAGTTGTGGTACCGGATCCTTTTTCCCGGTCCAGATCGTCGTCATAATACATGTCATAGCCATATAGTTTGTCCGCCAATGGATTTTCAGCATCAAAAAGCGGCAAAGGTTGAGGCAGCACATGCGGCTCCTGTCCTTCCAAACATCCCTTCGCCTTTTTGGAGACATGTAAAACTTCCAGGCCTTTGGGGTTCTCGTCATTTTTACCGGATTTTTGGGGGCTTGCATGTCGGTTGAACCATACATGTCCGCCCCGGTTAACCTTATTGCGATTACATACCGCAGCCCGTGGGTAGCGAAGTCGGGGTACGGGCTCCTGCGTGGCCTGCCATTCCAGCATACGGGCGCGCAAATCTTCATCCACTTTCGAGGCATAGGGCTGGGGAATATCCGCAGGTGCTGCCGCACTTCGTTTCATCGTCCCCACCGGCTTTAAACCACCATCGTCTTGTAATTCAAACAAAGAAGCAGAAACCATCCGACAATGCCCCAGCCCCAGTGGCTTTCCACCGCCAAGCCGCCAATCCACCGCACAGGCGGCCAGCAACAAAGCCATCTCTCTTTTGCTCAGCGCACGAAGGGAAAGTCTTAATTTACCATGAGGAGCTTGGTCATCCCGCAAAAGGTCCACAGACTTATTTACGCTTTGATGCGTGTTGTGGTTCACCCGTCCCTCACGATCATAAACACCCTGGGTTTGGAAACGCCATGGGGCTTCGTTCCCACGCTCCTTTGTGGTGCGATACACCTTGAAGCCTCGTAACTTTAGAAAGTGATTGGAGACATCCTCATGAAAGGTGTGCTCCAAGCCCTCGTGGGGTTGACGGTAAAAAGCGGCACATCCGGGATGGGGTGCGGAAAGCGGTGCCAAAGGAACCTGCCGTTGCAATGCAGCAATGCCTCCTTCAAACACGAGGTTCCCTGGACGCACTCTGGCCGCAAACGCTTTTGCAGGCCCTGGAAATTCGTCACTTGGCTGCCAGTCTCTCCACTGCATGATCTCCCGGGTTTTCTCCGGCGTCGCCGGAATATGACCGAAAAGATTGGTCACTTCATCCACTTTACCGTCCGGATTAAAACAGTCCGGAATCTGGTTGGGGTGTCTTTCGGCAATCACGTCCAGAAGCCGTTCGCCCTCGCGTCCCCACCTGGCCCACTGAATGGATTTGATTTCATGGGCGGCTTTGATTTCAGAAGCATTTAAGTCCTTGGGCTCCAGCCAAATTAAATCTCCCGCTTTCAACTCCCCAAAATCCCCATGACGGTTTCGTCCGCAATAGGCGGCCCAAAGGTGGGTCGGCACTTCGACCACCGGACCGTTTCCCTTGAACAATCCTTCGCGTTTCCCCTTCGGGTTGATGGGGCGGCCGGACAACTTCAGTTTCCACGAAAATTGTTCCGAAGGACTTTGCGCACAAGTTTGCATTGCATCGTCGACCCAAATATAGCGGATATTTTCTCCAGGTTTTGGGCGAAGCCGATTCAAATCCTCTTTACCATACAAGAAATGAGTAACCGTTTTTAGATCCACCAATTTGGTTTCCCCAAGTCTTATCGTGCCAGAGTTGTTGACACCCCCGGGGTTCACAATTTCAGCGAGAAAACAATTTTCGGGGAGAAGATGGCTGTCACGGGTCGGTTTTATCGGTCTTGGACCTAATCGAGCATCCCTGCCTTGACATAACCATGCTTCCTCATCGACATAGCCAAGTGTTCCCCCGGCAAGCAGAGACATCAGGTTTCTCAAAGTGCCTCGAACCCCGGAGGCGGGCAAAACCACATCTGTACCGATTGTGAGTGCCTCATATGTTTTATGCCTCCCATTCTCACTTGCGGGCGTTGC
>PXAS01000324.1 GCA_003565815.1 PVC group bacterium | reverse complement strand
GATTGCTGTGGTCATCATGGGTGGTTGCGCGTTGGGCCCACACCAAAAGGGTTCACCTGACGCTATCCCGGAGGGCGAATCTGTTTCAAGGTGGGATCAGGAGAATGCGGACTTGAATAAAGTCAAAGCGCAATCGGAATTTTAAGCATAGCCGATGGATTGATCGGCTATGCCTGCATTCGATAATTAAATTTAATGATTATCACTAAGTAAAATCCCCGGCGTATTCCCTTGCGGTATCCGCGCTGCGATCTATGTTGGACTCAACGGCATTCTAACGCTCTCGTATCTCACACGCGAAAGATCCGTTAATTGTCCACGATGGCTATGAGAGAAGGCGCTACCCCAAGTCCGACACTTGGCGTTTAATTTGGACTAATTTTGGCGTTCGTCTGGCCATGAGCGGCTTGAACACGCGGTGCCCCGGCTTGCGAAGCCTTGTAGTCTAGACCGCGATCTTGCGTGGTTTCACCCGGATTTTAGGGTGGGCGCATGTTTTTAAAGCGCAATCGCCGCCGCAAGGGCGAAGAAACTTACGAGTATTGGAGTTTAGTAGAAACGGTTCGCACGGCGAAGGGGCCGCGCCACCGCACGGTCTGCAATTTGGGCAAGCTTCCCGGGCTGGACAAACAGCACCGCCACGGCTGGGAAGACCTGATATGTCTTTTGGAAGGAACCGAACCGCCACCGAAGCAGCAAGCTCTTGGCGCTTCCTCCACCGAATCGCACCGGCCGGAGTGGATGCAGGTAGACGTAAAGGGCTTGCGGGTGGAACGGGTGCGGGACTTTGGCGAAGTCTACCTGGCCCTGGCCCTATGGCGGCGCCTTGGCTTGCACCGTGTCCTGGAAGAACTGATGCCCCAGGGGCGCGAAAAGGTGGCTTGGCCGTTGATCGCCTGCGTGCTGACCATCGCGCGTTTTTGTGGCAACAAGAGCGAACTGGAAGTGGCCGAGCGCTGGTATCAGGACAGCGCCTTGCCCGACTTGCTCGGACTGGACTGGCAGCAGGTTTACGACAACCGTCTGTATCGCGGGCTGGATGCACTCATCGAGCACAAGGATGCGCTCTGCCAGCACCTGCTGGAGCGTTACCAAAGTTGGTTCGGAGTGGACTTCGAGTTCCTGCTCTACGATGTGACGAGCACTTACTTCGAGGGAAAAGCCGAAGCCAACGCCAAGGCCAAGCGCGGCTACTCACGCGACAAGCGCCCTGATTGCAAACAAGTCAACATAGGCCTGGTCGTCACTCCTGAGGGAGGATTACCCATCGGCTACGAAGTCTTCGACGGCAACCGTGCCGATGTGACCACGGTCGAAGACATGGTGCGGCTGATGGAGGAAAAATACGGACAGGCTCGTCGCATCTGGGTGATGGACCGCGGCATGGTCAGCGAGGACAACCTCGATACTTTACGCGAACGCAAAGCCGCCTACATCGTCGGCACGCCGAAGGGGCAATTACGCCAGTTCGAAGAACAACTGCTCGACCAGGATGACTGGTCGCAGGTTCAGCCCGGGGTCGAAGTCAAACTGGTCGCACACCCCGATTCGCAGGGGCTGGAACAATACGTCATCGCCCGCAGCACCGAGCGGGCCGAAAAAGAATCTGCCATGCTCGCACAGGCCAAAGCACGACTTCAGGCCAAGCTCGAACAGATCGATGCGAGTCTGCGTAAACGCCCCGCCAAGCTCGGCACGATCGAGCGCCGCATCGGGCGCTGGATGGGTAAATACTCCCGGGCTGAGCGGTTCTTCCAAGTGAGCATCCAAACCACTGAGATCTCCCGTCCTACCTCCGGTTCCAAGCGCAGCGGCACCCTGCAAACCATGGCAGTTGGGCTGGACATCACTGAGAAGGAAGTGCCCCTCACCTGGGCCGAGCGCAGTGCCGGGGCCTACTTGCTGCGCACCAACTGCACCGACAAAGATCCCAACCAGTTGTGGACATGGTATGTGCAGCTTACCCAAGCGGAAGAATGCTTCCGCATCAGTAAAAGCGACCTGCACCTGCGTCCTGTCTTTCACCAGAAGACCCAGCGGGTCGATGCACATATCCTTGTCTGCTTCCTCACTCTGGCGATGTGGCGGGCACTGGAGATGTGGATGAAAAGCAAAGGTCTGGGCAACTGTGCCCGGCAACTGATCAAAGAAGTCGCCACAGTTCACATGATGGATGTCATCCTACCCGTGCGCAATCAGGGCGAGCTGAATCTGCGCGTTGTCTCCAAACCCGATGAGCAGGTCGCGCAATTGCTCGCACGCCTCGGACTGGATTTACCGACTGCACCAAAAATAATCTCAAATGTAGTGGCGAAAAACCACTGATCGGAAAAACGATTGTCAGTAAACAAGCGGCATACAGCTTCCTCCGACCTCTGAACTGTCGAACTTGGGCTAAGGTGCATGTTAATTGGCCGTATGTGCGAACCGCGCAGCGAACTGGCCACTTGGAAATGGATGAAAAACAAGAGCGCGATTGGTGAACTTTTGAAGTTCGATTTTCAATCAATGCCATTAATGCAG
>PXAS01000171.1 GCA_003565815.1 PVC group bacterium | reverse complement strand
TTCACCCTGCCCGCCGCCTTTGCCCAGGCCATGTATGACCCCGATTTCGAGGCCCGCGGCGGAGAGGGGCGTTTGGAGGTGCTGCCGTGATCTCCCTTTTGAAACGTCCTTGGATGCGCACGGCCTTCATGCTGGGGATGGCGGGGATGGTGGCGGTCTGTGCCTGGCATTTGGCGGCCCGTTGCTTTCCCTTCCCGGATCATTTGTTGTCTCACGCGCCTGAAAATTTTCGTTTGCTGGACGTGGAGGGCGGCGAATTGCGGCGGTTGTTGGGGGCGGACGCCGTGGACGCGCAATGGATCTCCCTGGAGGATACCGGAGAATGGGCCGGACCCGCGATCATCAGCGTGGAGGATCAGCGCTTTCACCGGCACGGGGGCGTGGATACCGTGGCCATTGTCCGGGCCGCCGGCCAAAATCTGGGAAAGCGCGGGGTGGTTTCCGGCGCGTCCACCATTTCCACGCAGGTGATCCGCCTGATCGAACCGCGTCCGCGCACCCTGCGCACCAAAGTCATCGAAGCCTTTCGGGCCACGCAGTTGGAGCAGCGGTACGACAAGGCTTTTATTTTGGAGCAATATCTCAACCGCATTCCCGTGGGCGGCAACCGACAGGGGCTGGCCGTGGCCGCGCAACGGTATTACGGCAAGAATGCGCGGCATTTGTCCGCCGGAGAAGCGGCCTTGATCATGGGCTTGCCGCAAAGTCCGGCCCGCTACAGTCCCAACCGCCATCCGGAACGGGCCGAGGGCCGGCGGACCACGGTGCTCCGCAGGATGAAAGAGGAGGGCGTTTTGCGGGAGGCGCCGCTGTTGGACAACGGGGTGCGCTGGGTGCCGCCGCCCTCGCGGGCACCGCATTTCAGCGAGTGGATTCTGCAACGCCATCGCGGGGAGCGCGGAGAACTGCGCACCACCCTCGATCCCGGCGTGCAGCGTTTGCTCGAATCGGTGGCCGAACAGGCGCACCGGAATCCGCGCTACGCCGGAGTCGACGGCGTGGGGCTGGTGGTCATGGATGCCCGTAACGGCGCCATACGCGGCTGGGTGGGCGGATGGGATCCCGAGCATCCCGGGCATGGTCAGGTGGACATGGTGACCCGGCGTCGCGCTCCCGGGTCCACCCTCAAACCCTTTGCCTACGCCCTGGCCATGCAACGGGGGTGGTTGACCCCGGACAGCCTGCTCGACGACCGTCCCCGGGCCTACCGCGATTACCGCCCCCGCAATATGGACCGTCAATGGGACGGGGCGGTGTCCGCGACCGATGCCCTGGTGCGGAGCCTGAATTTGCCCGCCCTGGAAGTGGCCCGGCGTTTGGGCACACCGGATTTGCTCGGCCATTTGCGCGAAGTCGGATTTCTCTTTCACGGCGCCCGCGCCGAAGACCTGGGACTCGGCTTGGTCATCGGAGGCGGAGTGGAGGTGAGCCTGCTGGAACTCGTCGGCGCCTACAGCGCCTTTGCCGGTGACGGCGCCCGGGTGACGCCCCGCGGCGTGGAAGACACGCCCCTCGAAAAAGAGCCGATCTACCCGGCGTCCGTCTCTTGGTGGATCACCCGCATGTTGTCCGGACCGGAACGCAATCTCGTTTTGCACGGACATGCCGCCGAGACCGAACAAGTGGCCGCCGCCTTCAAAACCGGGACCTCCCACGGTCACCGCGATGCCTGGACGGTGGGATGGAATGCCGATTGGGTCATCGGCGTTTGGGTGGGGCGCATGGACAACCGGGGCGTAAGCGGACTCACCGGCGCCACCCACGCGGCTCCGCTTTTCGGGGAGATTGTCCGGGATCTGTTCGAGACCGAATCCTTTGCCGCCAAACCGGAGGAAATCATTGCCTGGCGGGGGCGCGAAATCATCGCCGGACTCACCGACCCCGACCTACCCGCCACTCCCGCCAGCCCTTTTCGAATTGTGTTTCCCACCCCCAATTTTGAGATGAGGCAAACGGGGACAGGCCCCGTAAAACTCCCCCTCCGCACCACCGGATCGGATGAGGTCCCGGTGCATTGGTACGCCAACGGCACCTGGCTGGGAGATATTACCCATGTGAAACTCAACCCCGGAGAAACCCACCTCCGCGCCCTGGGGCCAAACGGGCAGGTGGCCGAAGTGAGGGTGATTGTTCGGTGAGTCGGGCGAAAAGAATGAAGAAGCCGCGAGTGACCCTCACCCGTGCGACGAGCGCACGGGGCTCGTTTTGTTAGGCAGGAACTTGATCTAGCCATAGGTTTGATTGTAGATCGGCAGTCCCCTTGCCGATTACCCTGCCGAAAACGAACCACGGATGGGGCATGGAATTTCACGGATTGTCAAGGGGTTCGGAACCGACCTTATCATCGTTCGAAGTTCAACGTTCGAAGTTGGACGTTCAACGTTCGGTCTTTCTCTTTACTTCTCTCCTTCTTTCGCTCCGAAATCAACCACTGATCACACTGATGGGCACTGATGCTCGGGTTAGGGAGGGGTTTTGGGATATGGAACCACGGATGGTCACGGATTTTCACGGAGTTTGATTGTAG
>PXAS01000367.1 GCA_003565815.1 PVC group bacterium | reverse complement strand
TTTTCGGCCTGGATTTCAGCCTGCAAAGCATCGCCGTCACCGAAATCCCGGAAAAAATGACCGCCCACCTCAAAACGCTGCTCGAGGAAAAACTCGGCAAAGGGCTGCAATACCTCCGCGTCGACCTCATGGAAGCCGCCGATTCCTCCATCAATTTCGTGGTCATGGTGGACTGCGGGCCCGATACGGGCCAGCACTGGCTCATGATCCCCCGTTGGATTCAAACCGCTTTGGTCGATCTTTGTAATCGCGAAGGCTGGTCCATTCCCTTTCCCCAACTGCAAGTACACACGAAAGAACGTTCATGAAAACCTACGTCATCGGCCACCGCAACCCCGACACCGATGCGATCTGCTCTGCCATCGCCTATGCGGACCTGCTCCAACGCACCACCAACCCCGACGCCGTGGCCGCCGCGTGCGGCACCGCCAATTTGCGCACGAAATTCGTCCTCAAAAAAGCGGGCGTCAACCATCCGCGTTTGCTCATGGACGTGCGCCCGACCACCCTGGAAATCTGCAGACGCAATGTTCTCGCCGGCAAAGCGGACGAGCCCTTCATGGAAGCCTACCGGCGCATGCAACAGCACCGCCTCAAAGTCATTCCCATTATCGACAACGATCACAAAGTCATCGGCATGTTGTCCCTCATGCGCCTGATGCACCTGCTGATTCCCGACGAACAGGATTTGGGCGAACAGCGCATTCTCCATACCACCCTGGACCGGATGCGCACGGTGCTGGGCGCCACCTTTCAAAGCGAAAGCAACGTCCACAAAGCCGAACAGTTCGTCATGTTCATCGGCGCCATGAGCCGGGAGGGCTTTCACGACCGCATCAAAAACTACCCCGCCGAACGCCTCATCGTGCTCGTGGGCGACCGCCCCTCCATCCAGCAGGCCGCCATCGAACTCGGGGTACGCGCCCTGGTGATTACGGGGGGATTCCGCATGAACGACGAGCTGCTGGCCATGGCCAAAGCAAACGACGTCAGCGTCATTTGCAGCCCCCTCGACACCGCCATGACCGCCCTGCTCGTCCGCACCGCCAAAAACGTCAGCGAGGCCATGACCCCGCACTTCATCAGCTTCCAACACCACGAACTCCTTCATGCCATTCGCGACGAAGTGCAGGAAGCAAGCCAGGATTTGTTTCCGGTGGTGGACGACGAGGACCGCCTGGTGGGGGTGTTCGCGAAATCCGACATGATCGATCCCCAGCCCGCCCGCCTGATCCTCGTGGACCACAACGAATACAACCAGGCCGTGCAGGGCGCCGCCGAGGCCCAAATCGTGGAAGTCATCGACCACCATCGCATTGGCGGCGGCCTCGTCTCCCGCGAACCCATCCGCTTTATCAACGACGTCGTCGGCTCCACCTGCACCATGGTCGCCCGCATGTTCCGACAAAAAGCCATCATGCCCGACGCCGGCGTGGCCCTTTGCATGGCCTCCGGCATCATTTCCGACACCCTCTTTCTGCAATCCCCCACCACCACCGACGTGGACCGTGACATGCTCGCCTGGCTGCGGCACTACGTGGAAGTGGAGTTGGACGAATACGCCCGCGAATTTTTCGCCGAAGGCTCCACCCTCTCCATCAGTTCCCCCGAGGACGTCCTCGCCAGCGACCGCAAAACCTACGAGGAAAACGGATGGACCATTGCCATTTCCCAGGCCGAGGAACTCGGCATGGAGCGTTTCGAAGAACGGAAGAAGGACCTCATCCAATGCCTCGAGGAATATGTCAAATCCAGCAACGTGGATTTCGCCTGCCTGATGATCACCGACATTTCCACCCAGTCCAGCCTCCTGGTGGTGGCCGGGAACCCCAAAATCATCGGCGCCATCGATTACCGGGCCGTGGAAAGAAACCTCTTCGACCTCCCCGGCATCGTCAGCCGCAAAAAACAATTGCTCCCCCAACTCATGTGGATCCTCAACCGCGTGCATCAATAAAAGTTTTGATTGACCCGGCCCCGTTTATGAGGCAATGGGAAATGACTGTTTACAACCGTGGGCCTGTAGCTCAGTTGGTCAGAGCAGGGGACTCATAATCCCTTGGTCGGGGGTTCAAGTCCCTCCGGGCCCACCACTCTTTTGAACCTGAATCCGTACCCCGCGTCCCTGAAATCGCGCGGAATCAACGAAAAGTTTCCACGGATTCATGCGTAAGGCGGAGGCTTTGGGACCGATTCATTTGCCATGGAAAATCACACACTGATCATCGGCGCGGGCGTAGCCGGGTTGGCCGCCGCCCGCTTTGTAAGCGATTGCGGAAGAACGGTCATGCTTTTGGACAAAGGCCGCGGCGTCGGCGGTCGCTTGGCCACCCGGCGGGACGGCGATCGGAAGGCACCCCGGGCGCGCTGGGATCACGGGGCCCAATTCGCAACCTTCCGCAGTCAAGACCTCATCGAACGTCTCCACATCTGGGAGGCATATCAAGCGCTGGTACCTTGGTACGCCGGCGCCCATCGCATGATCTCCGCCGAAGGGATGAATGCCCTTGCAAAAGCACTCGCCAAAGGACTGGACGTGAAAACCGGCCAAAAAGTGCTGCGGTTGACCCAAACGGAAACCGGATGGCGTGCCCAAACCGAATCCGGTGAATCTTTCGAAGCCAAACATCTGATTTGCACCCTGCCCGCCCCGCAGCTATTGGAGTTGCTCGAAGCCTCGGACCTGGAATTTCCGGGCATGGAAAATCTGCGGACAATCCAATATCACCGCACCCTCACCCTGCTCGCGGAACTGGACGGCCCCTCCGACATTCCCGCGCCCGGGTGCCTGGAACCCGCGTCCGGCATTTTGCGGACCGTGATCGACCAAAAACAAAAAGGGATTTCGTCCGCCCATACCCTCACCGCCCACGCCACGTCCCCCTTTAGTCTGGAGTGGTATGACCGGGACCGCAATGCCGCCGCCAGCGTCATGCGGGCCGCCCTCGCGGAACGCATCCACGCAAAAATCATCTCCACCCAAATTCACGGCTGGAAATTCGCGGAACCCTCCCAACGTTGTCCCCTGCCATGCCTCAAACTCGCCCCCGGCCTTTGGGCCGCCGGGGACGGATTCATGGCCGGCGACGATGATGCGCCCCCCGCACTGCCCCCCCGCGTGGAAAGCGCCATCCTTTCCGGCCTCGCCGCCGCCAAGCGGAGCCTCCAGGACGCATAGCGAGTTCCACGAGCTACCGGCTAACATTGAATGCCGAACGGAGTAACCCTATCGCGTGCTATTTCCCGCGCGTTGCGGTTGCGCGCGCTTCGCAGACGAAGTACACCATGCCGCCAAAGAGAATGAACACCATGGCGGAGGTGGACTGGAGGACGGAAATAATGAGGGCTTCCGCTTCGGGAACCCCGACCAGGCCGAAAAGAAATACGAAAATCCCCTGTTCCGCACCCAAGTTTGCGATGGACAAGGGGATCAGCCGCGAAATCGCGATGATGGGCATGAACAGGAAGATAAAGAGAATATTGATGTCGCTCCGCACCGCGAGGGAAATGGTGTAGACGATCAAGGTGGCGATGATTTGAATGACGAAGGTGAGACCCAGTACCTTGGTCAAGAGTTTGTAATGCTGCTCGAAGACGGTGAAGGCATCGACCATGGACCAGAATTTCCCCACGGGTTTGGCCAATTTGCCTTTGGCGGGGAAGCGGGCCTTCAGGGCGTTCCGATAATGAAAGAGGAGGCAAAAGGTGACGATGCCGGAGAAAGCTCCGAAGCTGACCAGCGCCAGGATCAGGGTCTCTTCCATGTACAGCATCAACACCAGGGCGCTAATGCTCACGGTGGCGGCGAGGCTGAGCAGGGAGACCACGTTCAGGGCCACCACGGAGACGGCGGCATCGGCCATGCGGATGGTGGTCTGCCGGCTGAGGGCGATGAAGCGGGAAACGTCGGTCCCGAAACTGGAGGGCACGAAATACCCGAAGAACGATCCGGTGATGTAGGCGTAAAAGATTTGACGGAACGGCACCCGCACGCCTTTGCAACGCAGCAAAAGTCCCCAGTTGTAGGCCCGCACCGTGGCTTCCATGCCCCAAAGCAGAAACACCAGGAAAAAAAAGGGATGCTCAATGTTCTTCACCACGTCCCGGAGCTTTTCCGGTTCGCTTTTCTTGATCAGAAATCCGAGCAGAAAGACGACGAAAACCAGACGAAAAATGGAAAAGAGCCGGCTCTTGAGGGTTTTGGGCGGCTTGGTTTTGGTGGTGACGGGGTCAGTGGGAAGGGGTTTTTCGGGCTGCACGGAATTCTTCGGGAAAAGCGGTGGAAAGGCGGGCTATTCGATGCGGGTGAATTCCAGGGCATGCACCCGCACGGTGTCGGTGCGGAAGTAGGTGAAAGCGAACACCACGGGCAGCGCTTCGCGCTGTGTGAAGGTCAATTCCACGGTGGTTTCGTTTCCGGGCACCGGCATCGCGTCGAGTTGTCCGGGATCGGGCTCGCGCAGGCGCAGGCTGCCGATTTCCCCGTGTCCACCTTCGGCGCGGTAGCGGAAGTGGACCTGATAACGGCCTTCGGGCAAGATCAGGCGGGGACCGTAGACGACTTCGCCATGGGGGGCGCGGTCGGGTTCGAGCACCACGGCATTGTCGGCAAGATCGGTATATCCGGCGTGAAACATGACCGGGGCCTGAATGACAATGCGTTCCCCGACGGCCAGATCCAGCGTGGAGGGTCCGTCGAGCATGGTGGCGAGATCAACATCGAGTTCGCCTTCGAGGCTGCGGAGTTCCGCCTCGATGTCGTGTTCAAAGCCCGAGAAGGCCGGGAACGGGAATTCGACCCAGGCCCACGCGTCACTTTCCACCCGCCCGGAAACGGGAATCGGGTCCCCTTCCCCATAGCGGAAGGACAGTTGCGCTTGTCCCCGTCCGCGCATGCGCAAAGTGATGCGGAGATCTTCGCGGTGCTTGGTTTCATAGGGAGAAAGCAACAGGGGCGGGTCCCCGGGCGCCAGTCTCGCCAAGTGCTCCCTGAACGCGGAAGGATCGTGGATCACCCGGACCTCTTCCGGCTTGCCATGGTGGATGAGATGCCAAAGCCGGGTGGGCGCGCCGTGTTCCCATTCGGTGTCGATTTGGTGGGCCGGGGACGCTTCTTCCATGATTTCAAAAGACCAAATGGCATGATCCCGGGTCATCAGGCGAATGCGGGGATGGGCCAGAAACCGGGCCAGGGTTTGCGACACCCCGAAAGGGCTGACCTGTTCGGGAAAGGCGTCCTCGTGCAGGATCAAATGCCGAATGCCGCGCGAAAGGAGGTCGTCGAGAATCTCCTCGGAGGCAAAGCCCTGGTTGAGTTCGAGATAGCGTCGGAACACGTTCTCGTAATAGCCGGCGGGCACGTGGGGACGGTAGCCGTTCACCATGCGAATCCGGTCCCGCATGGCATAATATTGATAGAGGGAGGCCCAATGAGAATCGCCCGGCCACAGCACCACCGCGAGGGCGCGGGGGGCTTCGCCGCGGGCTTCCGCGTTTTCGCGGACGGCGGCGTAGGCGGAACTGCCTTCGTCCACCAGGCTGATGGTGGGGTTCATGCGCGCGCTGCTTTCCCAGAGCATGCCGACCAAGGGCAACAGCGCGAGGGCGGCCAGGCGCTTGGACCGTTTGGGGGTCCAGCCGACAAAGGGCAGCACCACGAATACGGCCAGAAGGGCGGGGAGAATGGAAAAGATTTTCGTGGTTTGCCGGATCATGGCGTAGGGCGGGATCAGGCGGGTCAGCCATCCCCAATACCGGGGACCGAAGCGCAGGGACAGCCGCGGACCCAGGGAAAGGAAAATGATTGTGGCAATGGCCGCGAACAAGAGCAGATGCAAAACGAGGACCCGGGTTTCGGCGGGGCGGTCCTTTGTCCGCCAGCGGAAGCCGGCCATGCCGAGGGACAAAAGGACCAGGAAAACGGCGCTGTAGGTCAAATAGATCAGATTGTGCCGGTGGTCGGGGTCCGTGCTCCAGAGTCCGCCCGCCTCCGGCGAGAACAGCACCACTTCCTGAATCGTGCGCCCCCCCGCCATGCTGCCGTCACTGAGGTGGGCGCGAATGTAGACCGCTTGGAAGACCACCAGCAGCCCCAACACGATGAATCCGGACAGGGCCGCGCACAAACTGCGGATTTCCCGGGGGTTCAGCTTCGGGTTTTCCTGTTGGAAAAAGGCGAAAAGACACCAGAACGGGGTCAGCAGCCCCACGAAAAAGAAGGTGTGAATGTCTCCCCAGGCCGACATGAGCAGGCAGAGCCCCGCGATCCAACCGCCCCGCATGCGGCGGTCGCGAATGGAGACGTGCAGACCGTAGAGGATCCAGGGGACGTAGACCATGGCAAATCCGGTGGGACTGCCGTGCAGCAGGGTTACCCAGCGATACGGCAGGGCCACGCCGCAGACGGTGGCGGCCATTTGCATGGGCAAGGGCGCGGGGAAACGGCGGACCAGCAGCCAGGTGCCCCACAGGGTGAAGGCCACGGAAAACAAACTGGCAAGATTCCACCCCAGGGCCGGATATCCCGCGATCGATCCGAGGGCGTACACCCAGGCGAAAGGGGCGTAGTACATGTCCGGGGCGAAGGTGGCCGCGTCGTCCCCGAGATTGAACTCGTAGAGGTTGTGAAACCAGGGCGTCTCTCCGGTGATAAACCCCTTCATCAACTCGAAATGATACATCAACTGAAGATGATCGCCGTGGATCACATAGCGGGGGGCCCCCACTTCGGGACGGTGGGAGGAGATCATGCCCTCCTTGAAATATTGGGGCAGCGGCCAGGTGAAGAGGGCAAACAGGAACAGGGACGCCAGGATCAGGATCGGGATTTGCCCGTGGCGAACCCATTTGGAGGAAACGGTGGAGGAAGATGAGGGAGAGGAACTCGCGGTCATACAAACATGCCCCCCTTAGAAAGATTCGCGGTCCCGGACCCGTCGCAACAAATCCTCGATCAGCTTACGGTTGGTATTGATCATGTCCGCCATCACCCCGATGGTGGCCAAAAAGGCGGAGCACACCGTAAAGGCCACGGCAATGATCAGGGACTGAACGCGTCCCCCGCCCTGCCCATGCAGATAATAGTAGAAAAAGCGCAGGAACAGGATCAAGGCCGGCATGAGGCAAACCACGGCGGCGGTGAGAAACACCTTCAGGGGCTGATAGGTGGTGTACACGCGGACCATGGTGCCGCAGGAGCGTTTCACAAATTGCGGCATGCTGCGGAACAAACGGGACGGGCGCAAGACCTTGTTGGTGCCGATGGGCACGTTGACCACCGCCAGCCGTTTGCGCCCGGCCTGAATGAGCGTTTCCAGGGTATAGGAAAAATCGCTGGTGATGTTCAATTCCAGGGCGGTGTCCCGCGAAAACGCGCGGAACCCGCTGGTGGCGTCGGGCACGTCCGCGCCCGCCATTTGTCCCACGACCTGACTCCCCTGCTTTTGCAGGAACTTTTTCAAGGGCGAAAAGTGGGAAATCTTTTGCGTCTCCCGGTCCCCGATAACCAAATCGGCCCGACCTTCCAAAATCGGAGTCACCAGCTTGGGAATGTCGCCCCCGCAATATTGGTTGTCCGCATCGGTGTTGACGATGATATCCGCCCCGCGCGCCAGGCAACTGTCGATGCCGAGCTGAAAGGCCCGGGCCAGCCCCCGGTTGCCGGAAAAACCGACGACGTGGTGTACCCCCTGTTCCCGGGCCACTTCCCGGGTCCGGTCGCTGCTGCCGTCATCGATGATCAAAATCTCGATCTCGTCCACGCCGGGAATGGATTTCGGCAAATCCGCCAAGGTGACCGGCAGGGTTTTTTCTTCGTTGAAGCAGGGAATTTGAATGATGAGTTTCATGATCGTGCGTTTTTTTCGTTTCTTACAGGAAATCGCGCCTCCCCACGATGAAAAAAGTTCAGGATTCCGGGGTTTCCGCCGTCAGTGCGCGGCACATCCAGGCATTGCACCAACGCATGAGGCAAAAGCGTTTGGTGTAGTGTTTGCATTGCTGATAATAAAAACGTCCGGTCCCGGCATACAAATGGGACAGGGTCCAGTCGCAAATGCGCTCGGCCATTTCCGTGGCGGCTTTGGCGGCGGCGGGGTCGGGCCGGGGCGCGTCACGGGTCCAGAACATGGCGGCACGGCGGAAGGCGAGGATGCCGTTGGCGGCGCCGTGGGCGTCGTGGGGATAGACCTTGTTGTTCATCCATTTTGGCGCCCCTTCGGGGGTGAAGAGTTCTTTTTGATAGTACGCCAAGCCTGCCCGGTAGGCCTCCACGTCGTCGAATTCTCCGCTGTAGGTCATGGTGTCGGCGATGGCATCGAGAATGATGCCGGTGTGATAGTTGTCGTGGGTGATGTGACTGTCCTTGGCCGGATGCGTGTAGTACCAGGCGCCATAATCGGTTTGCTTGTCCACCACAAAGCGTAGCAAACGGCGCACGGTGTCGGGATCCACGCCGGCTTCTGGATCCGCGGCTCGCAGACGCGCGGCCACGCTGGAAACCAACACGCTCACATCCATGACCGCCCATTCGACTTTTTCCGAGGGCACATAGCTCAGGCACAACTGCCCGTCGCTTTCGTAGAGACGGTTGGGATTCTCCAGCAGAAAGGTCACCAGTTCCCGGGCGGCCTGCAAATATTTGGCCTCTCCGGTGATTTCGTACGCCCGCAGGAACACCATGCCGATCCAACTGGTGACCACGCGGTTGGGGAAATGGCGCGGTTGAAAAAAGCCGACGTCCTGCCAGGGATAATGATACCCCCACCCCATTCCCCGCAAGCGCGGTTCGCGGGCAGCGGACGCGGGTTCGGCGCCGAAGGCGCGGAGCAAATCGTCACTGCCACCCGCCCAGGGCGAGGCGTGGGCCACCAGCCAGGTCAAAAGCCGGTCGGCTTCCGCCAGACAGTAATCCCGGTCCCAGGGCGTGGCTTCGCGCAGACGGTCATCTGCGGCCAGGTTCAGCCAGGTATGGGCGAAAAGACCGACGCCCTTGGGATTGCGCAACCGCGGCACGCCGAAAAAGGGCCTGAGATTCACCGGCGCCCGCATCACCGTCTGGATGGCCACCAACCGCAAGATGCGCGTGTTCAAGGTGAGGCCATTGAGAAAGGCGCTGTTGAGGGCGTCGTGTTTGGAATACCCGGCATATCCCTGGGCGCGGGACCAGGCCAGGGTTTGCTTCAAAGCATTTTGCGCATCAGAGTTCAACATCGAATACCTCCAGCCAGTCTTGAACCCCCAACATCATCCAGACCATGAAATAATGCCATCGCAAGTTGGGATGCGGGGGGGCGTTGAGAACGGAACGAACAAAGTCATGGGAAAACAGACCCGTTTCCTCACACCATCCCCGGGTCAACCGCGCCTCCACCACCCCGCGCAGATCTTTTTGCCACTGATGATAGCTGCTGAAAGTGAAGCCCTGTTTTTTGCGCTCGAGTAGAAACGCGGGCAAGTCCCGGCGGGCCACCTCCCGCCAAATGGCCTTGGTCTGCCGCCCGCGCATTTTTTGGGCGGCGGGAAGGCGAAAGGCGGCGTCCACCAGTTCCCGGTCCAAAAACGGCACCCGCCCTTCCACCCCGTGCGCACTGGTGTTGCGGTCTTCGTTGACGAGAAAATCGTTGACCATTTTTTCTTGGAATTCGGCCCGCAACACCTGTTCCAGGTACGGCGCGTCGGACTCGAAATGGGGACGAAAAACCTCGGCGCAGGTGGGGAAATCCCGAAAATCGTCGGGCCGGGCGTACACCCGGGCGTACATGCCCGCATCGCCGTCCCAGGCATTTCGCAGGCGCGTGTAAAACCCGGCCCGGTCGCCGGCGGACAGCAAAATTTGCGCCCCGATGCGGTAATGCTCGGTTCGCAAAAAGCCGGAGCGGCTTTGCAGGTGCCACAAGGCGCCGCCCACCGGCGCCAACAGCCATTTTTGCAAGGCCGCCGGCGTAAAGCGATGCAAATGACCCAGGGTATTGCAAAAGCGATGAATGTCGTAGCCCGCGAACAATTCGTCGCCCCCCAATCCGCTGAACAGCACCTTCACGTGTTCCCGCACCATGCCGGCGAGTTCGTAGCCCTGCAACATGTTGATCTTGGGCTCTTCCACGGCCCGAATCACGTCCCGGGCTCGCGCCAGGGGGTTCAAATCCAACATCCGGTCCGTGTGCAGGCTGCCGAAATGTTCGGCCACGGCGGCGGCGGCTTCATTTTCGTCGTTGGGTTCGTGAAACCCCAGGGTGAAGGTGCGGCAGATGCGGTCTGGCAGACGCAGGTCGGCATCGTCCCGCAACAAACGCGAAGCCGCGGCCACGATCATGCCGGAATCCAGCCCGCCGGACAGAGCCATGCCCAGGGGGGCGTCACTCAACAGTTGACGTTCCACGGATTCATGGAAAATCCGGCCCATCCGCGCGGGCACATCGCCTTCGCCTTGCGCGGGATCGCTCCCCGGCAGTTCGTAAAAGCGGAGCGGGGTCGACATGTGCCCATCGCGGACGCGGGCGCAGGTGCCCGGCGGCAGTCGCTCCACGCCTTGGAACAAGGTTTCGTTCCCCGGCACGTAGCGGACGTTCATGAAAAGGTGGAGGGCGGCACGGTTCAGGCGCGGACGCCATCCCGCCGCAAGCAGGGATTTGATTTCCGAACCGAACCTGAAACAGCCCTCCTCCGAGGCGAAATGCAGGGGTTTGACCCCGAAAGGATCGCGGGCCAGCAACAACTCCTCCCGGGCCCGGTCCCAAAGCGCGAACGCGAAAATGCCGTTCAGCCGGCTTAGCCAGCGCTCCGGGTGTTCCGGGTCCCGCGAATAAAGATGCAGCAACACCTCGGTATCGGTGTCGGTGCGAAAATCGGTGCCATCGGCCCGCAATTCCCGGCGCAATTCGCGGAAATTGTAAATTTCCCCGTTGAACACCAAAGCCAAGCGACCGTCGGGGCTGATCATGGGCTGTCGTCCGGCGGAACTCGGGTCGAGAATCGCGAGCCGCTGATGGGCCAGCGCCACCCGGGACGCGGTGTCAGGCAGCTCGTCCGGCGAAAAGACCACGGCGGGTTCGGCGCCATCCAGATAAAACCCCACTCCGTCCGGCCCCCGGTGCGCCTGGGCACGGCTCATGGCCATCAACGCCCGCGAATGGGGGCGTGGAGAAGAACTGAGGATACCGCAAATGCCGCACATGGAAAATCAATGAATGAGAGAAACAACACAGGAAAATCACTCCTTGCCAAATCCAGCTCAAAAAATCAATGGCAATGACGGCGGGTTTCATCGGCGGGCGCATCTCATAATTCGTGAAACTGTCGAATCGTCGTCGTCGAAGCTGTCCCCAGCTTCGATATCCAGATCTTTGATAGGTTCTGCAACTGGGGACAGTTGCAGCTACGGCAAAAAAACACCAATTATGAGATGCGC
>PXAS01000343.1 GCA_003565815.1 PVC group bacterium | reverse complement strand
CCGACGGTGACGGTCTTGCTTTGTATCAAACGGAACGGGTGCGGGAACCGGTCAACGAACGTTTTGCCGAAGCCCTCGCGCATTTCAGCGTGGCCTTGACCCATGAATTCCAGGGGGAAGGCGGCAAAGCCATGGCCCAATACCGCCTGGCCATCGAAAAAGACCCCGACAACGAAACGCTCTACCTGCTCGCCTCCCGCAGGCTCATGGATGCGGGGGAATCGGATGAAGCTTTCGCCTTGATGGACAAGCTTCTGGAACGCGACCCGGAAAACCCCAGGGCACTGCTCTGGAGTGCGCAGATGCACCTGCAAGCCAACGAGGAAGCACAGGCCCTGGACCTCTTGTTTCGCCTCATCGAAGCCGACCCCTCCATGGAAGTCGCCTACTTGGAAACGGCAAGATTGCTCCTCAAGGCGGGCCGCGAAGACGAAGTCCTTGATGTAACCCGCAAGGGCGCGGCCCGCGCCGAATCGCCCAGGCGCGTCACCCAATTGCACGCGGAACTCCTCCTGCGCGCGGCGGCGGAGACCCTGGACACGGAACGCTCGGACGCCCTCACCGAGGAAGCCCGCAAAACCCTTGCCGCCGGACGAAGGGCCTTTCCCGATCACCTGCCTTTCTATTTGCTCGGCGCCGATTTGGCGGCCCGGAATGATGATATCATCGGCATGATGGCCATCTATCGCGAACTCGACAAAGCCCGCGGGGGTGACATGGAAACCCGCAACACCATTCTGGTCCAATACGTCCGCGGCATGCGCTCGCCGGCCAACGCCGAAAGCCGCCTGCGGGCGTATTTGGGGGAATTTCCGGACGTGCCCCTGGCCCATTTCCTCCAAGGACTTCTCCACGAACTCAACGGGCGCATGGACGAAGCCGTGGAATCCTACGAACGGGTTTTGACCGCCGATCCCGACGATATCCATGCCCTGCGCAAAATCGCGGTCATCCTCTACAGCGGCGGCGCCCCCCAGCGGGCCATGAATGTCTTGCGCGACGGCCTGGAAAGACATCCCCGGGATCCCGAATTGTTGCGGCTTGCGGGAGGAATTTTCCTCGGCATGCAGAATTTTGAGGATGCCGAAAACGCCCTCAGCCGCCTGGAAACCCTCCGCCGGGCCGGGATGGAAATCGCGGACGAACTCCAATTCCGCTCCCTGCATGCCATGTCCCTGCTGGCTGTGGGCAAAGCCCGGGAAGCCGTGGAACCCATGGTACAAGTCACGCGCGACAACCCCGAAAACCTCCATGATATTTGGGCACATCAAATCCGGCTCGCTTTTCTGGCCGAGGACGACAAAGACCTTCGGGCCGAACGGGAATCCGTGCTTCTGGAAAGCATGAACCTCTTGGCCGACCGCCTGCCCGAAGCGCCGGAAGTGCTGCGCCTCATCGGTCGCACCCATTCTTTCCGCGGCGAATATGCGGAAGCCCTGGAAACCCTGCGGCAAACCCAACGCGTGGCCGAAGGATTGGAAAATCCCGAACAATGGCTCAATGCCGAATTTTATTTTGATTTGGGAGCCTCGCTCGAACGCGTCGGCCAGGAAGACGAAGCCGAAGAGGTTTTCGAACGGGTCATTCGCATGGACCCCAACCACGCCCACGCCCTGAACTATTTGGCCTACATGTGGGCCGAACAGGACCGGAATCTTGACCAAGCCTTGGCATATGTGCAGCGCGCCCTGCGTCAGGATCCCGACAACGGCGCTTATATCGACACCCGGGGATGGATTTATTTTCGACAGGGCCGCTACGAACAAGCCTACCGCGACCTCACCCGGGCCGCGGAGCTGGAACCCGACGAGTCCGTCATCGCCGAACACGTCGGAGATGTGCTCATGAAACTCGGACGTCCGGTTGAAGCCGTGGCCTACTATCGAATCGCCCTGGAACTCGACCCCGCCGAGCGCGAGGAAATCGTCAAAACCTCCCTGAAAGCCGCCGAAGAAGCCGTGAGCGCCGAAATGGCCCGCAAACGCGAGGAAGCCCGGGCGAAACGCGAAGCCGCGGAACGCCAGCCCCCAGACGACACCGACGAAGAAGAGGATGACGACGTAGATCGGCAGTCCCCTGCCGAGAACGACGTAGAAGAAGATGACGCGGTAGATCGGCAGTCCCCTGCCGAGGACGACATGGACACCGACGAACAAACAGATCCCGCCATCCTCCCGCAACTCCCTCCCGTAACCGAAGAAGAATAGAAGAACATGCAAAGCCAGGATTTGCGATCAATCTGAAGTCAAGAGGGCAAAAGTCAGTGAAAACCCTGAATAACGAGCCAACCCAAGCATCGGTGTGAATCCGTGGTTCCCCCAAAAAAAATCAGTGTAAATCAGTGTTTTCAGTGGTTGAATACGGCTGATTTTTTGAGATTTAAAAAACAAACCTTCGCAAGGTATTCCATAAAAACCCGCCATAAACCCCCGCCAATCCCTTCAGGGACCCACTGATGGACTGGGAGTTGTGAAATAAGAGATGAAAAAATAAAAATGGAGTTGATCCTGCGGATGCTTCGCCGGACT
>PXAS01000389.1 GCA_003565815.1 PVC group bacterium | reverse complement strand
TAATCTCCAACCCGAAGGCGCCCGCATGAAGACAAAAACCTCCCCCGCATCATTCCTCCACAAATCCTTCCCCGGCCAGACCCGATCCACATTGATTGCCTTTACCGTCCTCATGGGCATGGCCCTCGCGCCACAGACGCAAGCCGACTTCGTGGTCGGTGATTTGATCAACGTTGATTTGGAACATGACTCCAACGGAACCGCCGCCACAGGGGATGCGGGGCCGTTCTCCCAAACCGGCACACCAACCTGGAATGTCGTTAACACCACTTCGAACCTCACGAACGTCGCCCTGTCCGACGCCGGGGGACAGAGCACAGGCATCACCCTCTCGACAACGGGTATCACGGGTGCCTGGAGGAATACCGCTTTTACAACCGACAGTGCCGACTCGGTCGTTAGAGATTATATAAATAGTGCTATTGGTGGAAACACTACGTTTACCTTCTCGAATGTTCCAGCCGGCACCTACGAGCTGTACGTGATCGCCGGGGTATTTCAATGGGAGGCGACGGCGGAATATACCACCAACGTAACAATTGGCTCCGTCACGCAGTCGGTAGTCAGGCCCATTTACACCGACGTTTCAGATTTCATCCCAAGTGGTCTGGGCTGGGTGGAAGGGACCAACTTCACCAAGTTCGAGCTGACCTTGGAATCCCCGGGTACGATCTCCGGCACCATGTTTTCTCCAACCATTACCGCCGGGTCCGGTGACGACCAACGGGTGTTCATGAACGGTTTCCAACTGGTCGCCATTCCCGAGCCCAGCACCATCGTGCTGGTGGGCATCTCCCTGGGCAGTTTGCTGATCTTCCGCCGTCGCCGATAAATCGGCTATGGCGTGACATGTCCGCCGTCGGCGGGTACAGCCCATCTCTGTCGGAAGCATCCGGAGAAAAACATCCCGGATGACGCCCGCGTTGTTGTTCGACCTTGGAGAGGTGGACAGTCACTCTGGCGACTTGCCGACTGCCACCGCGTGGTCGTCCGCCCCGAATGGATCCCATATCCTTCTATATGTTCGAAGCGTTCAGGGAGGGTACGATCGCAATGCAAAACTCCAGATTGAATACGAACAGGAAGGAGGAACTGGCCAGTGGGTATGGTCCCAGGCTTCGAACGATCTATGCCCAGTACCTGAAGGCTCTGCGGGAAGACCGGAGTCTGATCCATCTGGGCGAACGGATGTAATTCCTGCCCCATACACCATTCCAACTTTCAGCCTGCTTTCTGATCGTCTGTAAGCTTTGCGGCATTTTGATGCCGCGGGGTCACTCAATCAACGTGACGAAGAGCGTGACGAAAATGCGGTCTGTGGGCGTTCCGCTCATGGTGGCCGTGACCGTCACCCTGCCCTCCGCGGGCTCTCCCCGGACGAAGGTGACGGTGGTGCCATCGTCGGTGGCTCCATCCGCATGGAAGGCGGCAAGGTCTTTGGACCAGCGATACTCCGCCTGAATGCCGGGCGGAATGCCCTCCCCTATAGGATGCGTAAAGGTGAATTTATTCCCGTCCGACACGTCCACGGCCAGGGCCGAAAGTCCCGGACTCGGCTCGGTGGGAGCGATGCCGAAGAAATACTTCATCCCGTTCGAAACCCCGTCGTTGTTGTAGTCGTCGTTGAACCCTGTCTGGCCCTCGAGACCAAATCCCGAGATCCAATCGCTGTAGCTTTGCTGAACCATTTCGGTGACCGTGATGGTGATGTCGTCATACGTGGTATCCATGCCGTCAAAGGCCGTGAGGCGCAGCACGTAGGTGCCGGGGATGCTGAACGTGGCGGTCGTATCGACGGCACTGTCGTCCCCGAACCACACCGGTCCGGGGCCGGAGACCACGGTCCAGGTGATGACCAGTGGATCGCCATCGGCGTCGCTCGCCGCGCCGGCGAGCGTCGCTGTCGCCCCGGCCATGCCGGGCTCGGCGTTATTATAAGGATGATCCGCTGGAAGCTTAGCCTGAAGCCCCCACTTGTAGGCCAGGTACCCTTCAGCCTTCTGACGGTCTTCCGCACTGACGTGCGTTCCGAGCAGAATGACTTCGGCCACCGAGCCGTCGTAGTAAAATTGGACAGTTGAAGGATGATTCCTTGCCCCGGCCCCGATACTGAAGCTGTTGGCAAACCCCATCGGATTCCTCGATGATCCTGAGGTCAAATCACGCAAATCGCCGCTGCCGTTGAAACCAATAAACCAATTCGTATCCAAGGCATAGGTATAGAGATGCGCACCTGCCGGAATCGAAGGCAATGTCGCCGAGGAAGCGGCCTGGCGCTTGCTGAAACTCGTGGTGTCCTCGTCAAACACAGAGAGCACTTCACCGGCAAAGGCACCTGTGCTTGAACCATAGGCGTCTCCTGTGCTGATTCCTCCGCCGGCCGTGGACAAGAGTATTTGATCGCTGCTCGAACTGGTGATCTGCGCGTTGTTGCGCGTGACCATGAACACAGAATAAATATCCGTACCAAGCCCGTCGGACGTGAAAATGTAGTCTTGATCAAAATCCAAGATATTCAGCCCGTTGATCG
>PXAS01000244.1 GCA_003565815.1 PVC group bacterium | reverse complement strand
TTTAGATAAAACTCGGGGCAATTTTCCTGAAACTATCATTACCTTAGAGGAGAAAAAACTCAATGACCAAGTCTCGGAATTTCCGACGTAAAGCATCCTACTACCGAGCCCTCATCGGCTCCGCTCTCGTCGGTACTAGCCTTTCTCAAATGGCCTTACCCGTAATGGCTGCAGGAACTCGTGCCGGTACTAACATAAGTAATACTGCCACAGCGACTTATGAAAACCCTGATGATCCAGATACTCCTTTTACCGTGGAGTCGAACACTGTTACCATTGAAGTTGCTAAAGTGGCTGGTATCACAGCCGTACCCGCAGGTATCATTGATCGAAATGAAGGAAGTGTTCAAAATGGAGATATATTAGATTTCCTCTTTAACGTAACCAATACGGGTAACGATCCTACCAACATTATCATTCCTGCTCCTGATAATTTGATAACTCAACGCTTTGACGTCACTGGTATCACCCTTCAAGATAGTGACGGTAATGCTATTCCGGAAGAAGATGCAGAAGATTCGAACATAACGACTCCATACTTTGTTGAACAAACTGATGGAAGTATTATTATCTATAACGTTCAACCTGACAATCCCATCAGAGTAATCGTTACTGGTACTGCAAATATAACAGGTTTAAATCAAAATGTTAGTGTAACTTTAGGTAATACAGGTGCTAATGATAACGGAGAAGGAACTCAAAACCAACCGATTGTAGGTGTTGGAAATCTTCAAACTCAAACAGTAGATGCAGCACAGCCTCCAGCGAATGGTGAAAGAGAAGCCAGTGCTTTCCAAACTGTTCTTTCTGGAACAGAAATCATTGCCAGACCTCTAGCTCTAGCTCTACTTCTTAAAACAGGTACATTAACGAGTTCTGGTGCGGAAACAACTAATAATGACAACATTATTACCTACCAACTAGAGTTAAAAGTTGAATCACGATCTCCCAATGAGAGTCTATTTATTCCTGAAGATTTAGTGGGTACTCCCATTAACTTAGCTGGAACTCAAGAAACAAGAATTTTAGTATCTGACGCCATTCCCGCCGGTACTAGGCTCAATGCACCTCCTACTGCTCCAGCGGGTTGGACGGCAGTTTACACCACAGAAAGGGATGTGAATAAGAGCCTTGTTGTACCTGATGGAGGGGGTACTACTGAAGCTGTTGAATGGAAAATATTCGCATCAGGATCACCAACTAACTTAGCAGACGTTACAAGGGTTGGGTTCATCAAAGATGTTACTGGTAATCCCACTAATCCTGACAATACTGACTCTGTGAATAGAGTTGCAGTTGGTGATATTGTGAGTGGTTTTAGCTTCCAAGTCAGAACCACCGGCATCGGCGTCACAGGGGGTACTGTTAATAACATCGCTCAAGTTTTTGGTCGCACCTACAATGATCCTAATAACAATGTAGAACCTATCGATCAAATTGTTTACGATGAATCTGGAGACCAGAGACCAAACAACTTTAATGATGATAATACCCCTCCTGATCCCACTGGCTCTTTATATGATCCTCTAACAAATGATGGTATAGCAGATCCTAATCGGGACGGAGTAGATCCTGGTAATAACAATGGACAGGGAGAGTTTGGAGAAGTAAATCAAATTAGCATTGTTGCTGTACTTGCTCCCGCTGAAAACCTCTTAATCGGTCCCCAAGGTCGTCCTGACGCAACTGGTCCTATTAACGATAACGATGACTTTACCAATAGAGCAGCATCGGGAGACGTTGCGGGGGATACTGTTACAAACCTTGACTCTGTAAGCTTTATCAATACTATTACAAACAATAGCGGCGGCAAACTCGATAATGTTATAGTTGAACCTCTGACCCCTTCTCAAGCTGCTCAAGTACCCAATACGGGAGGAAATTTCGGAGCTGATGGAGATATTCCTTTCGGTACTTTAGTAACCATTACTTTAAATGGTAATGCGGTTACCTACGAATATGTTAACGATGGTGGTGCTAAATGGCTCCGAAGAAATATAGTTAATTCAGGCGCAGTTCCTCCACTTCCTTCAAGAATTAAGGATTTTCCGGCTAATGAAAGAGAAGACTATCAAGTAGATATTACGTTACCTGATGGTGTTAGCTTCTTGAGTCCTAATGCCATACCTATTGGTGTATTCGTGGATCCTGACAGCACAAGAGACTTAAATGAAGCTGCTACAAGTATTAGTATTGGAGGGTTTAACTACTACATACCCGCTTATGCTCTAATAAGTTTTGAGGGTAATCTGATTCCTCCTACCGGGACTAATGTCACCATTAACCGTGTCTATGCCGGTGGCTTCATGGAACTAATCAAAGAAGCTCGTATCCTAGATGCAAGTGGTAACCAAATTGCTCCGTTCAGTAGTAACGAAACTATTGCAACCAATCCAACCCCAGGTCAGTTTATTGAGTATCGTATTCGTTATAGAAACGTATCAACTCCTTCATCTGGTAATGGTAACGTAACATTGAGCGCTAACAACTTCCGTGTTGTGGAACATGGTACCGATGGAGGTAACACTTGGGCA
>PXAS01000019.1 GCA_003565815.1 PVC group bacterium | reverse complement strand
GATCAAAAGGTTATGGGTTCAAATCCTGTCGGGCGCACCACCAACGGGAAATAGCACAACTTGGTAGTGCGCTTGGTTTGGGACCAAGAGGTTGCAGGTTCAAATCCTGTTTTCCCGACCAGATGATTACCGAACTCTTACATTGTAAGGGTTTTTTATTTATCCAATTTTATTATTCTCTTGATATTCTCTTATAATAAATTTTTTTCTAAATTATTTAATAAATCAACAGCTTTATTTTCATCTTCCGGAATTAAATGAGAGTAGGTGTTTAATGTCATTGTCATGTCAGAATGGCCAAGTCTTTTGCTAATAACAGTAACCGGAATGCCTTTTGATAACAATAAGGTTGCATGACTATGTCTTAAATCGTGTATTTTTATTTCTTTGACATTCGCTTTTACACAATAGCCTTTTTTTCTTCTCCCAACGGTTGATTGTGATAAGGGCACGAGTCCGCCGAAAATAAACCATTTTTCTTCAAAGCCTATATAGTTTTGGTAATGTTTTTTTAAATCGTCTAAAAGTTTTAGGGTAGTGTTATCAAGTTTTATTTGTCTGTTTGATTGTTTTGTTTTTGGAGTGGTAAAAATATAATCATTATTTCTTTTTTCTTTTGCTAATGTTTTATTTACTTTTAAGTATCCATTTTCTAGGTCTAACCAATTAAGAGCTAAACACTCTCCTAGGCGAAGGCCAGTGTTATATAATGTGATATATAGGGTTTTATAAAGATCATCATCTACGTTGTTTATAAACACATTGAATTCTGCATATGTCCAGAAGTCGACTTTTTTTATGTATTCTTGTTTTGAAAAATTTCCAACTTTGCTAGCGATATTTTTTTCTAGGTTATAGAAATCCATTGCGTAATTTAAAATTGAAACAACTGCACCATGTAACGAGCTGTTATATTTATAACCAAAATGTTTATTAATTATGTGATCTTTCCAGTCTAAATAGACTTTTTGATCTATTTTATGAATTTTGTAATCTTTAAAAAAAGGCAGTATGTGATTTTCAAAGCGACTTTTGATTGATCTAATTGATTGGGGTTTTAAATTTTGTGATTTATGTTTTACAAATTCCTTGTATAGATCGTGAAATGATAATAAAGTGTAATCTTTTTTTGAATCTTTGATAAATTGTTGTTCGACAAGCTTAGCTTCACCTTTTGTTTTAAATCCGCTTCTGCTTTTTTGTTTCAGATTACCATATTTATCTTCTACATACGTTCTAAACAGCCACGTTCCTCTTTTTTGATCTTTCAGTACCGACATAATAAACCTCCTTATGAATTAATTGATTGTTCTTTTTCAGCCATAGATGAAATGTGATCTAAATTTAGATCTAGATACTCAATTACGCTTTTCATGGGCACGATAATGTATTTTGCTTTAGGAAGAAATTTTCCGGTTTTTAAAATATCAGAGCGAATATCATCTCTAATAACGGTAGCATTATCTCTTCCACATGAAGCGATTTTTTTAATGTCTTCTGTATTAGCCCATTGTTTCGATAATAAATTGAGCAATTCTGTGCTTTTCATAATAATTACCTCCTTTCTGATAAGCGTCGCAACGCTCCGTGACGGTTTGGCACCAACCACCTACATTATAAGTGTCATTTTGTCACAAGTCAAGACATTTTTAAAAAATTGTGCTAAAATGACAAATAAGGAGGAATTATGGAAACAAAAATGACTAGAAAAGAGATATATAAAAGGCTTTGGGAAAAATATGGTAAGGATGAGGAAGCGACGAGTTTAATAAAGGCGTTGGGATTTTCCGACAAATTTTATGATATGGCTTATAAAATGACGGATTTTCCTAGTGTTGTAAAAAGAATAAGATTGCACGATAGATTAACGCAAGAGGAATTTGCTAAAATTATTGGAATTGACAGAACCACATTGTCGCGTTACGAAAAAGGCGAAAGATCAATACCGTTTGAAATAATTGATAAAATTTTAGATAATTTTCATTTAAAAATGGTAGTTGTTCCTAAAGAAGCGAAAAAAGAGCATGACGAAATATTTGTAGAACTAGCGGAAAAAGAAAGAGAAGAGGTTTTCCAAGATGCGTTAAAATGGGCAAAAAAAAATGATAAAAATGGAAGAAAAAAAGTGGTGAAGTAAGTGAATAAGCAGCAACTTGAAAAATTTGAAAACACTATTAAAAGGGAGTACATAAAAAACAAAATTGAATATGGTTTGAAATATACCGAGAACTATGTAAAAACCTTTGGAAAAGAAAAGACAAATATCAAGTTAATTATTCCGGAAATATTTGATGAAATAATATTAACAAAAAAAGAAGAAGAAGGTATTTATGCAGAAATCAAAAAAACATTTAATCGTACTTTTTAATAACATATTAAAAAATAAGAAAATTATGATTCGCGAATAAAACTAATTCTATAACTATCACAACAGTTGATTGTATGATATAATTACACTGGAGTGATAATATGTATGAAAAACTAGTATTGAAGTATAAAATTCAAATAGATGATTTTTTTAAAAATGTCGCAAAATTTGAAAATCAATTT
>PXAS01000419.1 GCA_003565815.1 PVC group bacterium | reverse complement strand
TCGGCCCTCCGGCACCGGGCACAACTCCAACAGCCCGTGCATGTGGTCCGGCATGACCACCATTTCATCCAGCCCCACGCTTGGAAAATGTTCGGGAATAGACTGCCAGCATTTTTCGGCCGAACGCCCCAAATCGCTCAAGGCCACTTTTCGATTCACCAGGGTACCGAACATTGGGCGGGCCTTCCGGGTATTGATGGTCACGAAATACCAACCCGGGGTCCGGTAATCCCAGCCTTTCAAGCGCAGGCTCTGGCGATTGGGCAGGGTGGTGGGGGGCTTTTTCATACCTCGTCAAATAGGCGCAACTGGTCTTTGTTTTCCTTGGGCTTTCGGGGTTTGGGGCGGACGAGTTGGGGTTGACCGGTGCTGTGGCTGCCTGCTTCAAGGCCGTAAAGGATTTCCCGGGCCCGGGAAACCACGCCGTCCGGCAATCCCGCCAACCGGGCCACCTGAATGCCGTAGCTGCGGTCGGCGGCGCCTTCGACGATTTTGCGGAGGAAAACGATCTGTTCCCCGCGCTCCCGCACGGCCACGGAATAATTTTTGGCGCCGGACAGGGTCTCGGGCAATTGGGTGAGTTCGTGATAGTGGGTGGCGAAGAGGGTTTTGGCTTTGCAATCCGGAAGCTGGTGCAGATGTTCGGCCACGGCCCAGGCGATGCTGATGCCGTCGTAAGTGGAGGTGCCGCGTCCGATTTCGTCCAGAATCACGAGGCTGCGGGGGGTGACGTTGTTGAGAATATTGGCGGTTTCCTGCATCTCCACCATGAAGGTGCTGCGTCCGCGGGCCAGATCGTCGCTGGCGCCGACCCGGGTGAACACCCGGTCCACCACACACAGCTTTGCCTCCGATGCGGGAACAAAGGAACCGATCTGGGCCAAAATCACGATGAGGGCGACTTGGCGGATGTAGGTCGATTTTCCGGCCATGTTGGGTCCGGTGAGAATATGAAGCTGCTGCTCGCGGGTATCCAGCGTGGTGTCGTTGGGCACGAAACGCTCGGCGTCCTCCAGGGTTTCGATGACCGGGTGGCGTCCGTCGCGTATGTCGAGGGCGTCCCCTTCCCGCATCTCGGGCCGCACGTAGCGGAGGGTCATGGCCCGATCGGCGAAGCAGGCGAGCACATCCAGTTCCGCCAGCGCACCGGCGCTCCGTTGAATCTCGTTGGTGTGTGCGAGGACTTTTTCCCGCAGTTCCCCGAACAACTCATGTTCGAGATTCACGGCCCGTTCGTGGGCTCCGAGAATTTTGTTTTCCACTTCTTTGAGCGCGGGGGTGATGAAGCGCTCGGCGTTGGCCAGGGTTTGTTTGCGCTGATAGTCTTCGGGCACCAGATCCATGTTGGCCTTGCTGACTTCGATGTAATAGCCAAACACTTTGTTGTGCCGAACTTTCAGGCTTTTGATGCCGGTGCGGTTTTGCTCGTCGGCCTGAAATTTCGCCAGCCATTGGCGGCCTTCGGTGGAGGCATTGCGCAATTCATCCAATTCGGGGTGGACCCCGTTGCGGATCACGCCGCCATCCTTGAGGTTCACGGGGGGCTCGTCCACCAGGGCCGTGTCGATGGCATGGGTCAATTCCGGCAAGGGACAGAGGGTATGGCTCAGGGCTTGCAGGCGGGAAGCCCGGTCAATGCCCCCCAAAGTTTCTTTGATCGTCGGCAGCGCTCTCAGGGACTGGGAGAGGGTTTGCACTTCGCGGGGGTTTCCGCCGCCGCTGTGGAGGCGGGTCAGCAATCGTTCCAAATCTTTCACTTCACCAAGCTGCTCGCGCAGCGCCCGGAAGATGGCGCGCTGCTCGAGCAAAGCGTCCACCGCTTCATGCCGGTCGCGAATTTGCTCCAAACGGGTGAGCGGACGTTGCATCCAGGCACGCAAAAGGCGGGCGCCGAGGGCGGTGCGGGTGCTGTCGATGACTTTCAACAAGGTGGGACTGCGGTGGGCGGGCCGGCTGTCGCGGGGATCGACCAGTTCCAAGTTGGAGGAAGTGGCCTCGTCGAGCATCATGAAGTCGTCCGGGTTGCGCACTTGAATGCGGCGGATGTGTTCGATTTGGTTGTGGAGTTTGTGGGTGACGTAATGCAGGACCGCGCCGGCAGCCCCCAGGGCGGGACCGAGATGCTGACAGCCAAAGCCTTCCAGGGATTGCACTTGAAAATGGCGGATGAGCAGATCCGAAGCCGCATCCCCTTCAAAGGTCCAGTCCTCGTAAGGGGTTAACACCGGGGCGATTTGGCGGATTTCTTGGGGCCAATGGGGAATTTCCTCTTCCGCGACCAACAACTCGGCCGGTCCGGCGGCGGTGAGACTGTCGATCAGCGTTTGCAATCGTTCGGATTCCTCCACCCGGAAATCTCCCGTGGAGATGTCCAGCAAGGCCATGCCCCATCTTTTCCGGTTCAAGTGGAGACCGGCGAGGTAATTGGCGCGGGAGGATTCGAGGACATTGTCCTCGATGACGGTGCCGGGGGTCACGATGCGGACCACTTCGCGGCGGACGATGCCTTTGACTTCGGCGGGATTTTCCACCTGGTCGCAAATCGCCACTTTTTTGC
>PXAS01000413.1 GCA_003565815.1 PVC group bacterium | reverse complement strand
TGAACCGCCCCGGGGCCGTTCTCATGCTTGCCATCGGTCTCATGTACAGCGGGATTTCTTTCCCCGGGTTGCCCGGCGCATTGATGGTTTACCACTTGTTCGTGGCCCTGTACATTGGGCTGTGGGTCTTGGCTCTGGCCCTGAGACCGGTTGAAATTGAGGCCCGACGATTTTACACCACCATGTTGTTCCTTTTTATCCTAAACATCGCGGTGGTGATGTACTGGCGGGGGACTGGGTTCCGGATTTTGGGGGACCGAAACTGGGGCGGTTTTCGGTATGTTCAAATTTTTCTTTCTCTGGGATTTGTCCTGGCGTCCTCTTATATAAAATTGTCAGTCAAACAGTGGAAAATCACCATGTTGCTTTTGTCCGGTTTGGCCTTGGTCCCCTCTTTGGCGGAGTTCTTACTCTTGGTGAGCCGCGGACGCCTCTATCACCTCTATTATGTGATTCGCCTGAGGAGCCTTACCCTGACCGCCTTCATGGCTTCGGAAGAAGAACTTGGGCTGGTTCGCTTTTACAGCGCCAGATCCGCAGGTATCGCGTTGTTGATGCTGGCCTTCATGTTCGTGGGCGTGAAGGGTTTGCGGAAATATCTTTTTTTTGCCATGACCGGGCTTGCGGTTGGTTTCATCGCGTTTACCGGACACCGTGCCTCTGTGCTCGAGTTGGCCGCCTTTCTTTGGTTGTACGGGTTTGTGAAAGTGAAGATGACAAAATTCAACTTCGTCCTGTTGTCCATGCTGGGAATGGTTTTTTTGCTGGCCCTTTTGTATGCGACGGCGATATATCTCCCCACTCCGGTGCAGCGGGCCGTGTCCTTTCTTCCGAACATCCGTGTGGATGCCATTGCCCGGGACAACGCCATGGAAACCCTGGAATGGCGCCTCAACCTTTGGAACGAGGGCGTGAACGAATTGAAAAACAACCCCGGCTATTGGGTGATTGGCAAGGGGTACACCTTTTCCAACGAGGAAATGGATATGCTGAGGATGGGACGCCCCGGGGAATACAACTATTGGTGGGCAGTCCTCAACACCACCTATCATAACGGCCCTCTCAGCCTCTTGATCGGTCTGGGGTTCAGCGGTTTGCTTTTGGGGACGCTCATTCTCATTGCATTTTCTTGGCGACACCATCGCTTTTTGAACCAAACTTGGGGCTCCCTTTGGTTGCAAAGGTTCTTCATGATTTTGTTTTTGTATAATCTCGCCAGCATCGCCGTATTTTTCCTGATTTATGGCGATGCGTTTAACAACTTTCCGGTCATTTTGTACCGGATCGGGATGTTGGAGGCATTGTATTTTTCTGATAAGCAGATCAAAACTAGCCGGGTCCCTGTCGACGCCCCCCCCTCGGAGACTTTTCCGGGATTATCCACGGGCGGAGCCAACCAAGATAACATGCGCCCTGCGTCGTCCCTCACATGAAGACCTTGCAGAAACATGCACACGACTTGAAGCGCTTTGGATTCACTCCTTCGAAATGGAGGTTGCGGTTTTCCAAGGACGGTGCGCCGGTGGTGTTGGCCAATAGCATTCCCAAAAGCGGCACCCATTTGCTGGAATCCCTGCTGATATCCCATCCCTTGCTTTACCGGAAACTCATTCCCACACAGCATATGGGGAACCTCCCCGGCAGAAAGGGTGGGTTGGGCGGCGTGCTCGACAAAGCGGGCCCGGGGGTTGTGATCGTCGCCCATCTACGGCATCAGGCCGAATGGGAGGAGCTTTTGCGGGAGCGGCGGATCGCGCACCTGCTGATGGTGCGGGATCCCCGCGATGTCGCCGTTTCCGGCGTGCATTATATCTGTAAAAACAAACACCATCATCTAAACCGGACCTTTGCGGATTTGCCCGATTTTCGCGCCCGCCTGCAACTTTTTCTAGAGGGGTCACGAGCGAAAAACGTCCCCTCCCTGGAAGATCGCTTTTCCGTTTATCTGCCCTGGTTGGCCACCCCATGTCTCGTGGTTCGCTTCGAGGATTTGGTAGGCTCCGGCGGCGGTGGGGATGACCATGTCCAACGGAAAACCGTGGCGCGCGTTTTCCGGCATCTGAACCTTGATTTGTCGGAGGAAGAGGTCTCCAGGCTTGCCACCCGCACGTTTTCCACCGCAAGCCCCACGTATCGAAAGGGGCGGATCCAACAATGGCGCGAATCGTTTGACGATGAACTCAAAGCCATGTGCCACGTCCGGGTCGGACATGTGATTGAAGCCTTTGGATATTCAAGTCAAGTACTGGACGCAACCGGCTCTGCCCGTGACCCTGTAACATGAAATTCTCCATCCTAACCCCCCATCACAACCAACCCGACTTTTTAAAGCGCTGTGTCAAAAGCGTGAGGGACCAAGTCGACGCCACGCCATTTCCCGGGTTTACCGTGTCCCATCTGATCCAGGATTCAAACGCCACTGGATGGATCCCCACACAGCTTCGCGAACGTCTGGGCGTTCCTGACGAAGCTTTGGCCGCCTACCAACTCGGAATCCATTCAGAAGAGGACCAGGGGATGTACGACGCCTTGAACCGGGCTTTCGCCAAAAGCGACGGGGAAATCATCGGGCACATCAATTGCGACGAGCAATACCTACCCGGCACCTTGGCCTTTGTCCATGAATGTTTCCAAAAAGACCCTGGGCTCCAGGTGCTTAGCGGCGCGGTGGTGATCACTTATCCCGACGGTTCTTACTGCTGTTCCCGCAAACCCATTCGTCCGGGTTACCACCACACGGCGGTCTGCCATCTCTCCCTGTTTACTGCCGCTACCTTTTACCGAAGGACCTTCCTGGAGGAACTGGGAGTCTTTTTCGACACCCGCTTCCGGGCCGCCGGCGACGCGGACCTGTTCGCGCGGATTTTGAAATCCAAGGCGAGACTGAAGACATCCCCTCGGTACTTCTCCCTTTTCGCGGAAACGGGGACCAACCTCGCGCTGTCCGAGGTTGCAAAGCAAGAGCGGAAAATCCGCATGCAAGAAGTTCCCGCCGCGTTTGTGAAACTACGCCCCTTGATCGAAATGCACCATCAGGTCAAAAAACTCCTGCACGGCGCTTATTTCCTCCGTCCCTTTTCCTATGAATTCATCAACGACCGACTTGAGCGGGAGGTGGTTCGGGTGAACGAACCCACCGGCATTTGGCGGGACCGGCGCCGGATGCGCCTCTACAAGCGAGGCTGGTTCGACCCCCACAATCCGCTCACCTCCCACCCGCCCGGCAAGCTTTCCCTCCAGCCCGTACCGCACCCCCACCTTTTGGTGGTCTCCGCCCCCCGGTCGGGCACCCACCTGATGATTGATTTGATCCTCAACAACCTGCCCGCCTACAAACGGAAGCCACTCTTTGTCGAGTTGGACAAACTGCTGGACCTTCCCGGGGAAATGGCGGCGCTGATCCAAACCTCGGGCTATGTCATCAAAACCCATTATCCGGTGATGGAAAACGGGGAAGCCAACCCCGGGTTGCCCGAACAATTGGAGCAACTTGCCCAAAAGTCCCTGGTCCTGCTGATCCGCCGCGACCCGGTGGCGACCTTTCGCTCCGCGCTCCGCATGTTCCCCTGGCTGAACCAAGATGCGTTTGAACTCCAAGTCAAAAAGCAAAACGAGTTTTGGCGGCGGTTTTCCCCGGTGGAAGTGCGCTTTGAGGATTTAACGCAAAAAACCCGGGCGGAGGCGCTGTTGCGTGAAACCGCCGAAAGAACCCAAACCGCCTGCAAAAAGCGTCCGGTGCATCCACCGCCCAAAGCGCGCAGAAAACACATCTATTTCCTGAAATTTCTCACCCGGGTGATGGGCCGGCGGTCCCCCCGGATCAACACCGGGATTCGTTTGGGAGAATCCCGCTAGGGTTCGCGCGGTATGAAAGACCTCCGTCAAATCCTCTGGAATTCTCTCACCAGTTGGGGAAGTGTGCTGATCAAGATCGGCTTTTTCTTCCACATGGTCCCGGTGCTGGTCAAAGCGCTGGGCGCGGAGGGTTTTGGGGTGACCGGGCTGGTGCTTGTGGTGGTGAGTTTCACCCTCATGGCGGACCTTGGTTTCCGCGCCTCTCTCGGGCGTGAGCTGTCCGCCCGTCGCGCGGAAGAGGATCTGGAGGACTTCCGGGGGTTGAGCGCCGGGGGGTTGATCCTGTTTTTGGGGATCGCCATCCCGCTGGCACTGGCTTTGGTCTTCGCCAGCCCGTGGCTCGTGGATTATTTTCAGGTGCCGGAGGAATTGCGGGGCGACACCGTGTTGCTCCTTCGCACATATGGGGTCTTGCATCTGTTCACGTCTTTTGTGCGTCCCGTGCTTGCCGCGGGCTTGAGCGCCTTCAAACGCCTCGATATCGTCAACAACATGGAAACCCTTCGCCAACTCGTGCTCTGGGTGGGGTTGATCGTGGGATTTCTCGTGTTTCCTCCGTCCGAAAACCCGCTGCTTCGCTGGGGGATTGTGGCCAGCGTTTGTGAGATTGCCGCCTACCTCGTCTTTTACCTGGCCTACCGCCGTGTCGTGTACCCGGGTTCTCTTTCTTTCCGAAACGCCCGCAAAAAAGCTTTGTGGCCCCTCTTCCAACTCAGTGGCCACATGTACGCCCTGAACCTGACCTATGGACTCTCCGAGCGCGCCGATCCCCTCATCATTTCACGATTTCTCGGGCCCGCCGGGGTCGCCCTCTACCAGGCGGGCATGAAAATCTCCTCCGCTGTTCGCCCCCTCGTCAGCCTCCCCGCACACCAGCTCTTTCCCTACACCACGGAAGCTCACGTGCGGGGAGAGACGAAAAAACAATATGGTTACCTGGTGTATGGCACGCGATATCTGTTCATGATAGGATCTTTAATTTGTGTCCTTATTTATGTGTATGCGGACATTTTTTGTCATTTGTGGTTAAACGAGGCACTTGGAGATGAGACAAAAACTGTTGCAAGGGTCATGAAACTCATCGCCGTTTCGGATTACATTTTATTTATGTCGGGAACTCAGTGGCCAGTTTTGCTGGGGATTAAAAAACTTTCCTTTTTAGTAAAGGTACAAGTTCCTTCTGCGCTTATTAACGTTCTGGCTTCAATCTATATAATTGGATATACTGAAATTGGAGTCGAAGGTGTGCTCTATGCCACGATTATTGTGGGGTTAATTCGGCGTCCTTTTATTTTTGCATACACGTGTTCAGTTGTCGGAGTTTCGAAAATTGAATATTTCAAAAAAGGATATGCCACAGTTCTGATTTCGTCAATGTTGACCCTCGGGCTGTTTGTTTATTTAAGCGAAGATATTAAAATAAATGGATGGTTAGATTTTATTTTAAGTCTACCCGTCACCACTTTAACTGGTTTGTTGATTTTATGGGCCGTCGGGTGTAACGGAACGGAAAGGCATCACATCAAGAATCTGGTTTGGAATAAAAGACGAGGTGTACAATGATCCTGATTATTAGCACTGCCCACAATGAAGGGACGGGGGCTTATGTTATGTTGTCCGAATATCTCACTGCGCTTTCACCCGAAAAAAGAAAAGAATATGTCGTTGTAACTCCGATGACAAGTTTGGTAGGCACGACTGTCAAAAACCTAGGGGTGGAACATTTTCCATTATCAACAAATAGCGACACGTTTTTTTCGACTCACATTCAATTTAAACGAATCATGCCGCAACTTCGCAGACCGGATCTGGTTGTGGCATGGCATTCACGAGGGTTTGATCTTGCGGTCATGTGTGCCAAAAAGTGGTCGTGTAAAACCGTTGGAATCATTCACGACCATCCAGAAACTCCAGTCCATGGAAAAATCAGGAAGAAGATCATTCACTGGGCATCGAAAAGGCTGGACGGACTTATTGCGGTAAGCCGCGCGGTGGCGGTGCCCTGGACCGATATGTATCCCTACAAAAATCTGGAAGTGATTCATAACGGCTTAAATTCCGGTGTGGGTTATGAGGTTGGACGCAGGAAAAACAAAAATTCGGTTGTAGTGGGATTCCTTGGTGGCGGGGCGAAAACAAAAGGGGTTGAAATTATTTTGGACTGGATTGAAAAAAGCGATGGGATGAACCTCGAGTGGGAGCTTTATGGGGGTGGTTTGGATAAAATCGAAAATGACACAAGGATTATAAATAATAAGGGAAAAGAGAGAGTGAAAATTATGGGACGACGACCCAGGGATTTCATTTTCAGTCGCATAGATATCCTTGTCCATGCCTCAACATTTTTTGATCCTTATCCAACGGTAATATTAGAGGCTCAAAGAGCGGGTTTGCCCTGTATTGGATCAATCCTGGGTGGGGCCGTTGAAATTATCGAGCATGGCAGGACAGGTTATATTTTCGATCCCGATCGGCCAGACGACGGTTTCAGATATTTGTTGTCTCTGTCGGAAAATTCAGATATCTATCAGGAGCTGGCCGATTCAGCAGCGAAATCATACGAGCAAAACCACACCATTGGGAAAATGATTGAAGGATATGAACGCTTTTTTGTTAAAACCCTAAATTTGTGATCACATGAAAAAAATACTATTATGGGGGGCGTATACCGAAGGAAATTTTGGAGATGACCTTATGGCCTTAATGCTTGCATATAGGCTGAAGAAGGAAGGTTATTTCCCGATTGTGTATGGCCTTAGTGAAGCCGTTTGCAAGAAACATATGTTGGAACGCGTGACCGACCTGGATCAGGTGCCAGAGAATATTTTTGCATGTGTTATTGGAGGAGGTGCTTTTTTGCAAAATGAGAGCGGTCCTTTTGTTCGTATGCTGGATAAATTTATTTCTTGGGTGAATACATCCAACATTCCAGTTTTGGCTATATCCATTGGGGGGGATGGTGATTACTCGTTCATCCGTGGTGGTGAAAGCGATACGTGCAATGACAGGGTGCTGAGTTTGTTTCGTACTTGTGATTCTTGGGTGGGTATTACCGTGCGGCTTGAGGGTGAAGTTACAAAATTTGACGAATTTACAGGACTTGACTGCCGTTATTATCCGGATATCGTTTTGTGCGCAAATACATTTCTGAGCGAAAAACAACCTAAAAAAAGTAGACATATCGTTGTTAGTGCGAATAACAATTTGAAAAACAAATTGTTCTTTTGGTTTGCGTCGGTGTTCGTGGCTTTGCAAAAATACCACGTGAAATATTTGGCCACCCATTTGCCAGATTCTTCCTATTATAAAAAGGATTTGTCTGGATGGAACGGTGTTCAATGCGCATATCTCGATCCGTTTGAGTTTTTACGTGTCATATCAGATTCAAATGTTCTTGTGTCCAATAAATTGCACGTGGGGGTTTCCGCGATCAGCTGTGGAGTTCCATTTGTTTCTTATGCGGGAAAACCAAAAACCAAGGCGTTTATGAAGGAAGCGGGCCTGTCTGATTTTTGCGTGCCAAAAAAAGAACCCGCTAAACTGATCAGTATTCTTTCCCGTGTTGACGATAACGTTATCATACCATATAATGATATTCATTTTTCGCGGATACAGAACTTGTCCGAAAAAGCAGAAGGTCATTTCACTTTTCTGTTGGAAAAACTTCAAAAACTTGATTGATTCTCATGAAACACCTACCTTATGATATTCATCCGAACCTCAATCGTTTCCATTATTATGAAACTTTATGGAAGATCAAGGCCCTCGATCTTCTTGATTCCATTGAATTACATTCCAAAAATCCGACGCTTCTTGACTATGGTTGCGGCCGTGGGGAGTTGCTGAAGATGGCTTCAAACAAAGGGTTCAAGGTTTTTGGACTTGACCCTGACGAAGAATGCGTGATGCGTGCGGGCGAATTTGGTACGGTTATGAAATTCAGTCCTCCTGTGATGCCGGAGGAAATTCGTGAATTTACGTTTGATGTCGTTGCTTGTCTGCATGTGTTGGAGCATGTGGAGAATCCGATAGAGACTCTGCTCGCATTAAAAAAACTTTCCTCACAATATCTGCTTCTTGCTGTTCCCAATCTCCGTACTTTACGGAATTTGAGCAAAAGAACAGTAACCATTGAAAAAGTAAATGAAGGCCATCTGCAGTCCTGGGATCATGAAACTTTCCTGAACCTTGCCGTAAGACACGCTGGATTAACTCATCTGGGATGGTCTCATGACGCCACGATTTTACCTTTTTTTAGTCAAACCATCCGTAAAATATTTGGAAATAAAGCAACTATAAAATCCGAAACAACAATTTTCCGACATTTATTCCCTTTTCATTGTCATTCTATTATAGGGCTGTTCCAGATTTGAAGATTTGTGTAATCCGCGTATTGACCAGATTTTATTTTAGGAGCACGCAATCCCTTTCTCAACGGGTGGAGGGGGAGGGGTTTACGGTGCCATGCCGATTCCGATTACAAGACCACCGATCGACACTTCCGACCTCGCAGCAGGAAAGGGGCGGGCACTTCCTTAGATCGGAAAATGGAAATATAATTTAACATTGCCATGACGATGGGCTAAAGTGTATACGAAAACCTTATGAAAACGGTTCTATCCATTCTCTTTATCCTATGTGCAGGAACGATCCGACTGTCCGCCCAAGTGCGGATCAACGAGGTCATGGCTTCGAATGGAACGACGATCTCGGATGAGGACGGGGATTTTGAGGATTGGATTGAGTTGTACAATTCCGGCCAGGAAACTGCGGATCTCTCCGGATGGGGGTTGTCGGACGATTATAGCGCTCCCTTCAAATGGGTGTTCCCGGAGGGCGTTTCACTTGAACCCGGGGCGTTTTTGCTGGTGTGGGCTTCGGGAAAAGACCGGGTTTCCTGGGATAACGCCGGGCGATGGCCCTTCAGCCTGGTTGTAGACGGAAAAATCCTGGATACCCTGCCCACTGAAAATCATGGGGCCCTGCAGGGAAACCCCGAATTCGTAACCGAAGCGCAACGCGACGGCGCCCTTGATTTCAGCCCCTCGGATTTCGTGGATTTGAACCAACCCGTAGTCTTGTCAGGAGATTTCACCGTCGCCTATTGGTTTTACACCCGCCGCGCCACCACTTGGCGCGCCTTGAACAGTTCCACGGACCTAGGGTTCTCCGTGGGCCACTGGAACGCCTCACGGATCGGCTTGTGGGCCCCCGAGGTCGTGATCGAATTGACGGAGACTTTCCAAACCAATGCTTGGGAGCACTTTACTTTGGTTCGCACTGGAACCACCGTCCGTGCCTACAGAAATGGAAATTTGGTAGGAACTGGCACGTGGGGAGGAAGGCTGGAGCTGGATCGGTTCGCGGGTATCAGTGGTCAAACTGGCTGGAGTGGCTTTGACGGAATGATTGGAGAGGTCTTCCTGTTGCCGCGTGCTTTAGAGCTGTCTGAGATCACGTCATTGTTTGAAGGCAGCCACATCATGGGTCCGCCCCCCCTGCACACGAATTTTTCAATTTCCTCCTCAGGGGAGGAAATTATTCTCACCACCCAAGTGGGCACCCGTGTGGATGAGCTGGAACCCACTGCAATCCCAAGGGACATTTCCATCGGAAGGGTGGATGGGCAAGGGGACGCGTGGTTTTTCTTTGATGAATCGACTCCCGGCGAACCCAATCTCACCCAGGCGTACACGGAAATCCTGGACCCGCCCGCCTTCTCTCATTCCGCGGGTTTTTTCGAGACGGATTTCCACCTGACGCTATCTTCTGAAGAAGGAGTTACCATCTACTATACGCTGGACGGTTCCGATCCGGGACCCCATTCCCATGGAGGACTCACCTACAATTACAAAAACCAATTTCCACAGAACCCCGGTCAAGAGCCTGGCCCCTTGTTGGTGGGCACGCTTCATTCAAATGTGTATCAGGATCCCATTTTAATTCGCGACCGGTCCATGGATCCGAACGATTTAAGCCTGCGCTCCAGCACCTGGCACCACGACCCTTCTTTCTACCAACCGGATTCCCCGGTGTTCAAAGGAACCGTAGTGCGGGCGCGTGCTTTCCGTGAGGGCAGTTTGCCCAGCGAAAGCGTGACTCAAACCTTTTTCATCTCCCCCGAAGGTCAGGACCGGTATGATCTCCCCGTGATTTCTCTCACCATACAATCTGACCACTTGTTTGGCTACCATGCCGGTCTTTATACGGCCGGAGTTTATTTTGACCAATGGCGCCTTGCGAATCCTGATGCGGCGGCTTTTCCCCGGAGCCGGGCGAATTATCTGAACGCACCCTACGAACACCCGGTACACATGGAAATTTTTCTTCAAGGCGCGGGAAGGGTTTTCCATCAACACGCGGGATACCGTCTCCATGGGGGAAGCAGTCGTAGTTTCCCCCAGAAAAGTCTGCGGCTTTACGCAAGAAGCCGGTATAGTGAACAGGATGAGTTTTCTTTTGATTTCTTTCCGGGCTTGCGCAATCGTGTTGACCAGCAGCCCATCACGACTTTCCGGCGGCTCATTCTCAGAAATTCGGGAAATGATCACACGCAAACCCGAGTTCGGGATGCCTTTGTCCAAGCATTGCTTTCCCCTCTTGGGATTGACAGTCAGGCTTATCGACCCGCCGTTCATTTCATTAACGGGGAGTTTTGGGGCTTGATCAATATCAGGGAGCGTCAAGACAAGGATTATCTTGCGTCCCACTACCTGCTTGATCCCAACGATGTCACCGTGGTTTCCTCCCGATGGAGCTTGGATGATGGATCGCCCGATATTCTCCAAGAATGGAGAGAGTTACATGAATTTATTCAAGACCACGACCTCTCGGACCCCGATAATTTCGCCCACGTCGAGGAACGCATTGACGTGGAGAATTTTCTTCGATACCATATCGGACACATTTATGGAGGCACCACGGACTGGCCCCACAACAACATACGGTTTTGGCGGAAAAACACGCCCGACACGGACTCCAACGCCCATTATGCCCATGACGGCAGGTGGCGGTGGATGAATTTTGATTTTGACGCTTCCTTCCGCGTCTCCTTTATCCAAAATCAGAGCTTGTTTGACGCCACAAAGGAGGGAGGAAACAACGGGGACCAGGACTGGTCCACCGTTGTCCTTCGCAAACTTTTGGAAAACCCCGGGGTTCGGTATCGTTTCATTACCCTGATGGCTGATCACATGAATAGTTCTTTTCGGCTTGAAGAAGTGGAAAGGCTTGCCGTGGAAATCCAATCCCCCATTTGGAACACACTTCCTGAACATGTTGAAAGATGGCCCCACACGGGAAATACCTCGTTGTGGGCTTTCACTCATTTCGGCGCAAACCGTCCCTCTGTAATGGAGGCTCAAATGCTGGAATACTTTGGGTTGCCGGGATTGGCCGGGATTACGGTTTCTGCCAATAAAGATAAGGGGTACGTCAGCATAAACACGATCATGCTCAATGAGACGCTTCCCGGCCTTCCTGCCTTGGGGCAGCCTTTTCCGTGGACGGGGCGCTACTATCAAACCGTGCCGGTGACTCTACAAGCGTTCCCCGAACCCGGCCATCGTTTCGTGGGCTGGGTAGTTTCGTCCTCGGATGAGGCCGGCCCCATGTCGGAAGGGGAGCCTGTGTATGATTCCACCGAATCCACCATTGAGCTGACCTTGTC
>PXAS01000189.1 GCA_003565815.1 PVC group bacterium | reverse complement strand
GCGGCGGGCGGGGTATCGCCAGCGGCGGGCGGGGTATCGCCAGCGGCGGGCGGGGTATCGCCAGCGGCGGGCGGGGTATCGCCAGCGGCGGGCGGGGTATCGCCAGCAGCAGGAACGTTGCCTCCCTCAGGCTCCAGGTTAACGCCGGTAGAAGCCGCAGCAAGAGCCGAAGCCATGTTGTATTTTCGGTTTTTCATATCACTTCCTCCGCGATTCTTTTGGATTCTCGACACAATAGAGGTATAAACCTCTTCAAAATTTTTTACTTCATCTATCAACTGTTTGTCAACACCTTGTTGTCCAATAAACTCCTGACCTTCTGCCATCTGATTTTTCACGTAGTCCACGGAAAGATCAAGGTTGGTGGCTACACTATCAACAAAAATGTCGTACAGGTAATTTACCTGGTCCTCAATAACCTTTCGTCCTTTCTCAGAAAGAGGCTCGGACGAGTTGGCGATCTGTTTAAACTCACCCGCCCGGATAACTGTCTCCTTGATCCCCATCTCTTCCATGGCCTTGGAGAACTCTATGTGCTTAGCAACAACCCCAATACTACCAACCAAAGCAGTAGCGGTGGCGTATCTTTTCTTTGCCGGAGAAATCAACCAATAACCAGCAGAAGCAGCCATGGAGCTGGTGAAGGCGTGTACTGGTTTCAAGGAAGCAACTTCTTTGATTGCTGACACAGCATCGAGGACACCATCAACAGCACCACCGGGGGAAGATACATCCATCAGTATCTCATCCACCTCCGGGTTGGTACCAGCCTCATAAAAAGCTTCCACGATCTCAGGGTAGGACACCAACCCAAAATAGCGATTATACCAGGCGTCGTTGTTGGTGGTGACGCCATGGACGGTAATGATGCCCACACCATCATGAATACTGAGCAACCGAGACTTTATCTCGTCCTCCTCAGTCTCCACGACCTCAGGCGAGTTGACGTAACCTTTGGCGTTCTTTACCGTCTCTTCAAGGGCGGTGATATAGGTGTTGAACGACTCGTCGTTACCAGCCCAGAAAACAGTCATTCTCTTCATGATTTTTTCTCCTTAGGTGAGTCACCAGAAAGATCCTGATTCAAGGCGCTGGTGTTTGACTCCGGGGTAGATACATTTCCAGGGTTGTTGACAGTAAACATAGTGCCCATCAAACTTTGGTAACCTTCAGGTGGCAAGGTGCCAGTCAGCGACAGAGCGGCCTCTTCATCAGTGATCAAACCAAGGGATAGTTGTTGCAGCACCCGAGACTGCTCCATGGCCCGGAACGCCTCCAACTCGTTCTCTGGTCGCAGGCTGGGGAGCCGGTACTTAAAATCCACCACCGCCTCTACCCCGTACAACCGGACACATAAGGTCAGGGCTCGAGAATACATCTCATTGAGCTTCAGCAGGATAGCCCCGGTCACTGACTTGACAAACAGCATTGACTGAGTGGAGGCCACATTCGAGGTGTCCTGATGACCCAACACAGTGGGAAGAGTCTTTGACCCGGCAGATAACTTGCGATCCAGGATACCAGCCATGGTCTTGTACTCATCACTTAATGAAATGTTGCCGTTGGCCAGGTAATCAATATCCAGGATGTCGAAAAGAACAATAGCGTCTTCGGGGTTAAGGTTATCAATCAAGGTCTGGATGGCGCTGATGGTTTCATCCATGTACTGCTGCAACCGCTCCTCATCGTGCAAAACCTCTACCGGCGCCTGCCGCTTAAACTCCTCGGTCTTGATCATGGCCTTGATCCGAGGGTGGATAGCCCTGCGGAAAACTCGACGCAGATCATTCATAAACGACTGCATGGACACCATAGGTTGGATGGCGGACTCGACCGGAGATTGAGGGTAGGCAGTACGGAGACTTTGATCCAGGGAGACATAGAAAAAAGTGGGGTAGTTGAGGGATATTTCCTGTCCCCCTAAAACCTGATAAGGTTGTTTTCTTCGATTGTGGTGCTTAAATTTGATGGTATCCACAGCAATAGGCATCAAAGCCTCAGGTAAGCGGGCTTTGTTGATGATCACCTCCTGAGCGCAGGCGCCCAGGAGCATCAATTCCTTACCCATGGACTCCGATGAAGACCGGATTGAAGGCCAGGCGTTATAACCACCATCAGAAGGACCAATGAAATCTATCTTTCTGACCAACTGCTGAACCAACTGAGTGGCCTCGGAGTTGACCGTGCCGTCCAAATTACGCCCAACCACAGTATAGGAGTCGGTGACCGCCATTCGCAGCGCAGCATAGATGGCAGAGGACAGGTCCGGGGAGGCTTGACAGAGGTTCCGCAACACCTCCGAGGTGTTGCGGCCGTACCGCAGGTTTTCAATATCGGAGGTGCTTAAACGAAGGTCGTCTTGAAGCAGGAAGGAATCTTTGGGTTGGTCCGCATTACGCAGATATGAGGGCAAGGAGCCAGAACTTCGTGGTTTTGGGGTCTTCCCCAGCTCAACATCCTTGGCGGCTTGCACTGCCGAAGAGGAGCCACGAGTCTTGAACCCTTCAATTATCTTTTTCAGTATTGGGTTGTTCACATTTACCCCTTGCATTTTCCT
>PXAS01000451.1 GCA_003565815.1 PVC group bacterium | reverse complement strand
TATCTTACCTTAACCAGTAAGCAGAGTTGGTTGTTAGAAAATACATAATAAAAAAACAGGGACATACCTCTATGAATACAAATTTTGTAATAATTGCCGCCCAGAGGACAGGCTCGAACATGCTGGTTTCCGCATTGGACAATCACCCTAAAATACGTTGCCATGGAGAACTGTTCCGGCGCAAGAATCTGAACATGAAAGGCGCTCTCAAGGTGCTTAGGACCATACCATCAGAATTCCAGTCCGAGGATTACCGAGATATACATTTTCGGGAATACCTCGAGGCTGTTAAAGGGACGGACGGGAAAAAACCTTTTTTTGGCTTCAAACTGATGCTCAACCAGTCAGAAACGGCAAGGGCAGGACTCATAGAAAACTCAAATGTAAAAAAGGTGTTGTTATTTAGAGAAAATTTGCTGGCCGTATTTTCTTCCAGCCTGATTGCCAAGGCTACGGGGCAGGGCGCTGTAGTTCAAGGAAAAGAGGTTATACAAGCAAAAGTGCAGTTTGAACCAAAACGTTTTGAAAAATTTCGGAAGAATCATGATAAAAGGTTTAAAGAAGCAAGACAAAAGTTGGCAGGAAGACCCGGAATAGAATGGATCGAAACAGAGTATCTCAAAATATGCAAGCTTGAAGGCATCGCTGAAGTGATGCAATTTATCGGTGTTGATCCTGAAACAGCTTCTATAACGGTCAAAACAGCAAAAAGAAACCCCAGCAATATCTTGGATAGGTTTACCAACCCGGAAGCGGTTCTTGCGCACTTAAAACTAATTGGTAAGGGAAACTGGGTTGATGAGGTCATTTAAAGACAATTTTATTAATATATGGAAATTGCAAGTGTAATGAAAAAAGATTCATTAACGAACATTGCAGACGAAATAAAGACTGATAAGGGTGCTTTGAGATGGCCGCATCATGGCTATACATTCACGTATGAGATGCTATTCCAACATCTCAGGGACAAGCCTATCTCAGTGCTGGAGTTGGGGTTAGCCAAAACATCTCAGGATTATCGTGGTCGTAGTGAACTAAGAACCAAAGCAGTCAGCCCCTCAGTGGAGATGTGGCAGCGTTACTTCCCTAAGTCACATGTAACTGGTTTTGATCTCAGCGATTTTTCATCTCAGGAGTCTGAAAGGTTTTCTTTTATCAAAGGGGATCTAGGTAAAGCAAGTGATTATGATGTCATCATTTCACTTAACCGTAAATTTGAGATTATTGTTGATGATGGATCTCATGCGTCATTTCATCAGATGTTGGCTTTTAGCAAGCTCTTCCCTTTACTCAACGATGGCGGTTTCTACATCATCGAGGACCTCATATCCCAGCCCAAAACCATTGAGGAAGCGAAGCCTACCTCTCACACCATGGCTTTACTTTTTAGGGAGTTTCTCCGGCTGGGTTATTTCCCTGAAACTTCACCTATCATCCAGGAAGAATTCAATCAATTTCTCGGTCAGATTAATAATGTTCTACTAATTCCTTATCACAATCTTAACGGAGGAAACGATCAGCTGTGTATTCTTCATAAAAAAGAAGGGACAAGATTTCATCATTACCGGACAAAAATCCGTTTCTTCCGCTCATTACCTGCTTTGAATGAAATGCAGTCACTGGAGCTGCAAACATCCATTGATGCTGAAAATCCTTATTCCTATTATTGGTTGTCGTTACTCATGCTTGAGAATAAGGATCTTGAAAAAGCTTGGGAATATGCATGTGTTGCCGCTCAAAATAGTCCATATGATCTTGAAATCGCAGCACTTCAAGGTAAGGTATTGATTGCACAAGGACGTAACAATAATGCTGTTGACTTTGCTATATCGAAAATGACAAATGAAGTTTCTTTAGAAGTTGTAGGGCTGCAACTTGCTCAAGACTTTATTACAGCACAATCCTTTGATTCGGCTATATTGTTATTAGAAAAAATATTGAAATTCAAGTCTGATTTGTCTCACGGAATATTCTTGCTGGGTAAATGCTACGAAAGTAAAAAAAGTTTTGAGAAATCATTATCTCTTTACATGAAAGCTATTGAAATTCTGCCATCAAAATTAATATACTTGAAAGCCTATTCACGTGTGTCTAGATTTTTGAACAATAAAGACGCAATATTGTTTGCAGAGCAATTTAAAGATTACTATGATAATAAAAGTGGATATCACGTTATGATGGCAATGTTATATTTTCATTTTAAAGAATTTGACTTTGCGCTTCAAGAAGCAGAGTTTGCCAAAAATGATCCTGTTCAAATTGAATGGGTAGAAAAATTTAGGAATAAAGTCATTAAAGCTAAGAGCTTACTATAAGAAACGAATAGCAGTTTGAAAGGTTTCGAGGAAAGATTAATTAATTGTGCAAACAGGTGCGAGAGCAACTGGAGTGAATGAACTTAATGAAAAAGACAGGTCATAATGTTGTCTGAAACCGGATATAGCCAGCTTAAAAAAAAGTACGGCAACAGCCTGGTTCCTCGGGCCTTACACATATCCCGCAAATTCGGATATGTGTATGTGACCAATCCCAAGGCGGCCTGCAGCACGCTCAAGCTT
>PXAS01000096.1 GCA_003565815.1 PVC group bacterium | reverse complement strand
CGGCAAAACCTCGGCGGGCGAGGACGTGCACGCCTACACCCTCGCCAACGCCAATGGATTGCGCATGCGCGTCCTGACCCTCGGGGGAATCGTCACCCATCTCGAAGTGCCCGACCGGGACGGACGGTTGGACGACATTACGCTGGGTCTTCCGACCCTGGAGGCGTATTTGGCCGGGCATCCCTACTTCGGCGCTCCATGCCGACCGATATGTGCCCGCAGCCAAAGATTTCACCCTGCTCGACCGTGTCGAACCCGTGAACACCAACGATTTCCGCGCCCCGCGCCGCCTGGGGGACGCCCTCGAAGGCCTGGCCGGAAAACACGGGGACAATTATTTGCTGTCCGACGAAATCGGGGTGCGCCCCGTGGCCCGGGTGGAAGATCCCAAAACCGGGCGCGTACTGACCGTCACATCCGATGCGCCCGTGCTTCAGTTTTATACGAGTGCCAACATGACGGGTGAAGACATTGGCAAAAGCGGTCAGGCCTACCGTCCCTATTCCGCGCTTTGTCTGGAGTGTCAGGGCTATCCCGCCGGGGTCAACGATTCGCCCATCGGCTCGATCATGCTGCATCCGGGCGAACGCTACCGCCAACGGACGGTGTATGCGTTTTCCACACAACCCTGAGCGCTTCTCCTTTCTTGTCTTGACTGGAAGGGAAAAAGGGAAGAAGGTGAATGCCACCGCTATTCCCGAAGTCCCCCGGTCATGTCTTCTGATTCTTTTTCCCAACTTCATCTTCAAAGCGCCTGGCGGCTTCGGCTGAAGGCGGGGGTGCTGTTGCTGATCCTGCTTGCGGCGTTGGCTTTGGAGGTGTCGGGGACGGGAGGATGGTTGTTGTATGCCGCCACTTGGGCCATTGTCCTGCACGTGCTGTTGGGCGTTTACGTGTTTGTCATGCATCTGCACGCGCTCTCCCGGCCCCAATGGGCCTTGGACGGTTTTGCGTTTCTGTTTCTCCTGGGCGCGGTGTTGTCATCGGGGAACACGGCCCTGTGGTGCGCCTTTTTTGCCGGGGTCTTTGCCCTGGCCATTGTGAAATACCTTTTGGTCGCGGAGACTGAATCCTCCGAAATTTTGCAAAGCTATGCCCGTGAAAAAATTCGTTTGGAAACCCCGGCGGTGATCGGGTTCGCCTTGATGGCCATGGCCGCGGGGCGTTTGCCATCGGAAAGCATGGCCGTGCGCATCATGCAAATCGCGATTTTGTCCTGTTCGATTCTCTTCGCGGTGTATATGGTGGGAATTCGACGCATTTACCGAGAAGTCGCCCGAGCGAAAGACCCGTCATGAATACCATTCCCAATTGGATCAGTCTCACCCGCATTTTGTTTTCCCCCTTGTTGCTTTGGTTGGGGTGGACGGATCGCGGCACGCCTTTTTTGGCGGTGCTGGCCCTGTTGCTTCTCACCGATTTTCTCGACGGCTATCTGGCCCGCAAGCTGAATCAGGAATCGAAATTGGGCGTTCAGCTCGACACCACCGGCGACGTGTTGATCAGTTTTCAGGGCTTGTTGGGCGGCTGGTGGCTTTGGCCCGAACGCATGGCCAATGAAGCCCCCTTCTTTTTTGTCGCCCTCGGATTTTTGGCGATTTCCGGCCTTGCCGCCCTGATCAAATACCGCCACTTTCCCTCGTACCACACCCACAGCGCCAAGCTCGCCACCTTCCTCGTGGGTGTCGGCATCTGGATCTTTTTCGCGGGCATGACCCCATGGTTGTTACGCATCGCCCTGCTCGTTTTGATCTATTCCGCCATTGAGGAGTTGGTCATCACCCTCACGTTCGCCAAGTGGCACCCCAATATTCCCACCGCCCTCCACGCCCTCCGGCTCCGGAGAAAACGACTGGGCGCGGCGGAGGCATCCGCGAAAAGCGTTGGGGGGGAGGGTTAACGACCCAATTCTCTTCGAATCTCGTCGAACCCGTCAATTCGGTAGCGGTGGCATGGCGTTTCGATTTCGTCCAGGTTCGCTTCAGGGTTCCGGGACAAAACCTCGACGTTGTCGGCCTTGGATTTGAAGCCCCCGGCGTAGAGTTTTAATACCACCAAATGTGGAAGAGGAATAATCCGAAGGTGTTTGTTGTCCCACACCTTCAATGGGGAATCGTTCAGGGCGTCCCGGATCACAGCCGGAAAGCGTCCCGTAAAACTGATCACCTGAATTTGTCCGAAAGGCCCATCGATTCAGCCTTGGCCGCCACCTTTTCCGCATACTGGATCAACTGATCTTGTGCATCCATGAATCAGGTTCTCCTCGCAGGGAGAATTCCACGAAAGCGGGCTTCGAGAGAAAGCGCCTCTTTGATGCGCGTTTCCACGCTCATGGAGCGAAGGCGAACCAGTTCCGCCGCCCGGGAAGCGTCCGCGCTGGCGCTGGGTCGGGCCTTTGGGAAATCGCTTGGCTTGTTGCTTGCATTCATGGAAACGAGTTTAGAGTCTACCGAAAAAAGATGATACAAAAAAGCGTGTATCTTGAAGTCCGGTTTATCGTAAGCACTTGGCCGGTAGAAAATAGAGGGCTGAAAAAGGCTGTCTGAAACGGCTTTTGTT
>PXAS01000088.1 GCA_003565815.1 PVC group bacterium | reverse complement strand
TCCCAGCCGTCGGTGTTGGCGTAGGTGACGAAGAAACTGTACGCGTTCCACATGGGGATGAGCAAATCGCGGAGGATTTGCTTCACGCCGTCTTCGCTGAAGGCGAGATTTTCGGCCCGCACCACGGGGGAATAAATCATGTACAGGCGCACGGCGTCGGCCCCGCAGCGGTCGATGACTTCGATGGGGTCGGGATAATTTTTCAGCCGCTTGGACATTTTTTGTCCGTTCTCGGCGAGCACGAGGCCGTTGACGACCACGTTTTGAAAGGCGGGTTTGTCGAAAAGCGCGGTGCCCAGGACCATGAGGGTGTAAAACCAGCCGCGGGTCTGGTCGAGGCCTTCGGCAATGAAATCGGCGGGAAAACGGCTCTCGAAGCCTTCTTTGTTTTCGAAAGGGTAATGCTGCTGGGCATAGGGCATGGCGCCGGATTCAAACCAGCAGTCCAACACTTCGGGGGTGCGGCGGTAGGTTTTGCCGTCTTTTTCGAAGGTGACCAAATCGACGATGTGTTTGTGCAGGTCGCTGACTTTTTGTCCGGAAAGCTCTTCCAGTTCGGCGATGGAACCCACGCAGATGCTGTCGGAGCCGTCCTCGGCCACCCAGACGGGGATGCAGGAACCCCAGAAGCGGTTGCGGGAAATGTTCCAGTCTTTGGCGTCCGCCAGCCAGTTGCCGAATCGCTTGCTGCCCACGTATTCGGGGGTCCAGTGTACGTCGGCGTTGTTGGCGATCATGCGCTCGCGCAAATCTTCGACCCGTACGTACCAGGCGTCGATGGCGCGGTAAATCAGGGGGGTGTCGGTGCGTTCGCAGAAGGGATAGCTGTGCTGAAGGGTGGATTGGTGGACGAGTTTGCCCATGTCTTTGAGGGCGCGAATAATGTTTTTGTCGGCTTCTTTGCAGTTTTGTCCGGCGAACTCGGGCACGGCATCGGTGAAATTCGCTTCAGCGTCGAGGGGGTCGACCAGGGCAATACCGGCGGCGCTGCCGACGCGGTAGTCGTCTTCGCCATACGCGGGGGCGATGTGTACGATGCCGGTGCCGTCTTCGGTGGTGACGAATTCGTCCTGAAGGACCACGAAGGCGTTGGCCTGGTCTTTGAAATACGGGAAAAGCGGCTCGTATGCCAGCCCGGCCAGTTCGCTCCCCCGGCAGCGGCTGACAATCTCGTATTCCGTCTCTTTTTTATAATAGGCGGGCAGCCGGGCCTCGGCGAGGAGGTAGACGGAGCCGTCGGAGAGGTCGCGAACGGCCACGTAATCAATGTCGGGTCCCACGCAGAGGGCGAGGTTGGCGGGCAGGGTCCAGGGGGTGGTGGTCCAGGCGAGGAAAAAGGCGTCGGGGGTGCCAAAGCGTTCGGCATCGGTGAGACGGAAACGACAGGTGATGGCCGGGTCCTGCACGTCCTGGTAATTGCGGTTGGCCTCGAAGTTGGACAGCGGGGTGGTGAGTTTCCAACTGTAGGGCATGATGCGGTGGGCCTTGTAGATACGCCCCTGCTCCCACAACTGCTTGAAAACCCACCAGATGGTTTCCATGAAATCCGGGTCCATGGTTTTGTAGTCGTTGTCGAAATCGACCCAGCGGCCCATGCGGGTGACGGTTTTGCGCCATTCGTCCACATAGGTCTGCACCATGGATCGGCATTTTTCGTTGAACACGTCCACCCCCGCCTCGACGATGCCGGTGGTGCCGGCCAGGCCCAGCGCTTCCTGGGCCAGGGCTTCGATGGGCAGCCCGTGACAATCCCAGCCAAAGCGGCGTTCGACGTAATGCCCGCGCATGGCCTGATATCGGGGCACGATGTCCTTGATGGTGCCCGCAAGCAAATGGCCGTAGTGGGGAAGTCCGGTGGCAAAGGGCGGACCATCGTAAAAGACGAATTCCTTGCCGCCCTTGCGTTGGTCCACGCTTTTCCGGAACACATCCCCGGCAGCCCAATATGAGAGGACCTCTTCTTCGGTGCGGGGAAAATCGACTTTGTTGGAGACGGGCTGAAATTTCATAGCCGCTTCGATACCGTGACGCGTGGATAAATCAAGAAATGAAATTCAATGCTTGAGCAATCGACGCACTTGCACTATGTTCCCGCGCCTTCAAGGAAACCGGGGCCCAACCAATAGGAAAGATTCATGTCCAAACATCTCGTTATCGTGGAATCGCCCGCCAAAGCGAAAACCATCAACAAATTTCTCGGCAAAAACTACACCGTCAAAGCCTCTTACGGCCATGTGCGCGACTTGCCCAACAGCAAGCTCGGCGTGGACCCGGAAAACAATTTCGAACCCAAATACGTCAATTCCCGCGACAAGTCGAAGGTCATCAAGGAACTGAAGGACGCGGCGAAAAAATGCGAGGACGTGATTCTGGCGCCCGACCCGGACCGCGAGGGAGAGGCCATCGCCTGGCATTTACGGGAATTGCTCAAGAAAGAAGTCAAGGAAGACGAACGCTTTTCCCGGGTAACCTATAACCAGATTACCCGCCCCGCGATTGAAAAAGCCTTCGCCGCCCCCGGGCATCTGGACATGAACAAGGTGGATGCGCAGCAGGCGCG
>PXAS01000435.1 GCA_003565815.1 PVC group bacterium | reverse complement strand
CCCTGACGAGTATACACATTTTTTCGAATTTTTCTGGACACAGACATCTGTCCGTTTAAGGTGATCGCAAATGGAAGCGAAAACCTTGATCGAACCCGAAATTCCGGTAAATCTTTGCGGCAAGCCCTTTGGCCAGTCCGGCCTTGCCACGGTGCGCGAAGAGTTGCTCAGAAAACCGTTACCCAACCGGGCCGAAATGGCTCGGCGGTTGTGTGCCAGGTTGGATTGGCATGACATCAAAGGGCGCCCGCAACTCATGAGTGCGCGGGTCGGTTTGTTGCGTCTGGACCGTGCGGGGCACATTCGCCTGCCGCCACCGACGAAGACCAACGGCAACGGCAGACGCAAGCCGACACTCGAATCCGCAGGCTCCTTCGGACCTCCGGTGGAAGCCCCTGCCAGCGAACTCTCCCCGCTTGTTTTCGAGAGAGTGCGGGGCCGCACCTTCCGATCACGCGAATGGAACGGATTGATCGAACACCACCATTCCCTCGGCTACGCGCCCCTGCCCGGGGCACAGGCCCGCTATTTTGTGAAGTCCGCGGACGGACGGGACCTGGCGCTGATCAGTTTTGGCGCCTCGGCTTGGAAAATCGCCGCCCGCGACCGCTTCATCGGTTGGAATGACCAACAAAGACGCGACGGGTTGGCGCAAGTGCTCAACAACGCGCGTTTTCTGATTCTTCCCTGGGGGCGCTCGCCCAACCTTGCCTCCATGATTCTGGGTGTCTGTGCGCGGGTGGTTCCCATGGATTTCGAACGCGAGCACGGCGTGCGGGTGCTTATGCTGGAGAGCTTTGTGCAAAGCGAGCGTTTTACGGGGACCTGTTACCGCGCGGCCGGTTGGAACTTGGTGGGAAAAACCCGCGGGCGCGGACGCAACGACCGCCTTGCCTTGCGGGCGCTTCCGCCCAAGGATGTGTGGCTCCGACCGATCGGTCGGGATTGGCGGAGAAGAATACTGGACCTGAACCGCGAAATCCCATGTTGAGAGTCCTCCCATGGCAGCGAACATAAAGAAAGAACTCGCGGACATCGATTTGGGGGACAAGCGCAGGGAGCGGCGCATCATGCGGCTTGCCTCGCGCATGGCCGAAGCGCCGAGCGAAAGCCTGCGGGCGAGCAGCGGGGGATGGAGCGAGGCCATCGCGGCATTTCGCTTGTTCAAAAACAAGAATGTCACCCACGGGAAAATCCTCGACGCACATCGGAAGCCCACCTTGGCGCGCGCGGCGAAGAGCCCCCGGCTGTTGTTCATTTCCGACACCACGGAACTCGATTACACCTCTCACAAAGCTCTCGCCGAAGTCGGGCGGCTCGACCATGAAAAGCGCAGGGGATTCTATGCGCACAACCACTTGCTGGTCGATGAGGACTCCGGCGTGGCCTTGGGCCTGTATGGCTCGAAAATATGGACCCGCGAAGAAAAGGACGCAGAACGCGATCACAAGGAAATCCCCTTTGAGGAAAAGGAAAGCCTCCGGTGGTTCGAGGGCTACCTGCAGGCCTGCTCTTTGGTCGCGGCGAAACCTTTGCGCCAGGTTCTTTATGTCGGGGACCGCGAAAGCGACATTTATGAAATCCTCGTCGAGCACGCCGAACGAAGCTCCGAGGGAAAGCCGGCTGCCGATTTGCTCATCCGCGCCGGGCGCGACCGTGCGCTGGACGAAAAAAAGAAATTCCTTTTCGAACGCGTCCGCAACGCCACGAGGTTGGGGGATTTCGAACTGAATGTGACCGCGAAAAAACAGATGAAAAAGAAAACCGTCGATGGGAAAACCGGAACCCGGAGACTGGTCGAACGCACCAAGCGGACCGCAACGCTGGAAGTCCGCGCCACGACGGTGAGCTTGCGCGGTCCTTACCGCAAACATGGCGGGAAACTTCCCAATTTGAGCGTGAACGTGGTTGTGGTGCGAGAGAAGGATCCCCCCGAAGGCCAGGAGCCGGTTGAGTGGATTCTGCTGACCACCTTGCCGGTCGACACCTTTGACCAAGTCCTCCGCGTAATCGAGGCGTATGCCAAACGCTGGCTGATCGAGGAATTTCACAGAATCCTCAAAAGCGGCTGCCGGGTCGAACAAATCCAACTTCGGAAAGGGAACGCCCTGCTTTGCGCGGTGGCCCTCTACTTCATCGTTGCCTGGCGAATCCTGTATGTGCGCGACGTTTGCCGCGACGCCCCGGAATTACCCTGCACCCATTTCTTCTCCGAGGCGGAATGGCGCGCGGCATTTATCATCCAGAGGAAACTGATCGGCACGTCCCCTCCAAGCCTCGGCGAAGTCGTCGAGTTGATTGGGAAAATCGGTGGTCACATGGGACGCAAAAAAGATCCGCCACCGGGGCCGGAATGTCTGTGGAAGGGACTTGAAAAACTACGGCATTACGTGGAGATGGGTCAGGCACTCGGGGCACTCTGAGCGTCCGGCATCCCCCTCTAGAGAGGTAGAGTCGCCAAATTCCTGATCCACCAGCAAAAAACCGTGGTCCGAGAAACCCGATGCGGGTCCCCGACTCGGGGATACCCTTAAGAACCCAGCCCTCAAATCCAACTCGT
>PXAS01000163.1 GCA_003565815.1 PVC group bacterium | reverse complement strand
GGCTTCCACTTTTGCCATTTGCTCGCTGAGCGCGAGCAGTCGCTGCCGATTCCCGGCCAGGCGTACGCTAACTTCCAGCGCGGAACTGCTGCTTGCCTGTGCATCAGCCAGTTGCATCTGCAATCGATTCTGTTCGCTATTGGCAAAAGGCAGCAGTGACCAAAGAATCAACCCCATGGCGACGGCCGAAACGGTGAGCGTTCGATTGTTGAGATTGAATCGCAACTTCATGATTTGGCTCCATTGCCAGTGTTGTTTGGCTCGTAGCACGAGCCCTCTGTCTGGATTCCCGCAATTTGCGCGCCAAATGCCAGTCAAAGGCTGATTCGGCCGAAACTGTCGTGATCGGGTGTGCGGACATTGAAGTGGAGATAGCCGATCTGTTAGCTGTGTGGCACTGAAATCAGCACCTGGCCGTTGCGGACACCGCGTTGCACGAACCGCTGCAGCTGACAATAGCTTTGAAACCTATACAACCGGAAAGCACGAAGCCATGCCTACCAAAATCGCAAGGGCAGCGCGCTTGATGCGCAAGCAGAAGGCCTCATCCTGACAATCGATGGTGCACGAAGAGGTATGGAGGGGAACATCGCCCGGGCCTTTGCCCGACGGTGGCCGGACGCATTTGAGGAGGTCGATTCTCGCTGAATTGCCGAAGCAACCTCCCCATAAAGCAAGCCCCGGACATCACGCTGTGGATCGCGTTTGGCCTCCCGGTACGCGGGATCAGCGATCTGGTCACTGAGAAGAATCTCGGACAGATTCTCGATGGAGAAAATGGTGTAGAAAACTAGCAGCGGCCTGCCGTCTAGTTTGCCGAGCGCCTGACAAGCTTGGACAAACCACAGCAGGGGCAGTGACCCTCTGGAGCCAACCGCAATAGCCAACAGATCCGACTCCGACGTCCCCTGAACAGGGTCGAGCCAGTCCAAAAACGGGGTGGCAAGCTCTTGAAACGAGCGCACTCCACTGTTCACGGCTCTAGCCTGCCTGCATCTGATCTATCGCCACAACACCTCCTGGCCCACTTTTGGCACACTTCTTGATTAAGAACTCATGAAGCTAATGTAACGCCACAACCTTCCAGAAGGGAGATTAGCATGAGAAACACGTTCCGGTTGCGGCCGAAACTCCAACTGAAGCAAAAGCTGTCCTTGTCGCCCAAGGTCATGCTGGCCCTGAAGCTTGCGCAGAAGAATCGAATCGAGCTCCGGGAACATATCGCCGAGCAGCTGGAGTGCAATCCCATGCTGGAATTGGCCTCCGATGCCACGACTTTCGATAGCGCAAGTGACATTCCTGATAGCCACGGGAACGACAATCCTCGGTCACTGGATTTCAACTCCGATACTGCGGCAAACGTTGAGGACCATCCGTTCCGTGACGAGGGTTACGAGCCGAATGACGAACGGTCCAGCCATGAATCCCAGGATACGGGCTCGATACAGTCATCCCAATCGGACACTATCGGCTCGGAACCTTATCGTGATTCCGATATTGCGCCGAGCGGTCTGAAATCACAGTCGTCCGAAGCGCCGGACTTCGATGCGTTTATCGCACATCCGGAAGAATCAGGCATGCGCTATCACCTGCTGCAAAAGGCCATGGAGACTCAATTTACCGACGACGAACACAGTATCGCCGTGGCGATCATTCATTCCATCGACGACGACGGCTACCTGCGTGACAGCATTAAATGCATTCAGCAGGCCCTGGCACCCGACCAATCGCCGACGCAGGCAGCGATCGAAAAAGTCCTGCGGGTTATTCAATCCTTTGAACCGGCGGGTCTTGGCGCAAGGAATCTATCAGAACGCCTGATTGTGCAAATTGAGGCAAGCAAATCGGATGTCGAAATTCAGCAGGTCGCCATCGAACTCGTCAGCACTCACCTCGAGTGCTTCGCCCAAAGCAAACTGACCGCTTTGGTTCGTGCAACTCGCTTCAATAGACACCAAATCCAGGCTGCCATTGAGCTGATTCATTCCGTGGATCCAGATCCGGCCGCACGATTCTTCGATGAATCAAAAGTCTTCATCCTGCCCGAAGCAAGAATCGTCCGGACTCCCGAAGGATGGGAAGTCAGAATCCACAAAGACCTCGACCCCGACCTACGCATTTGCGAATCCAACTACAATCTGATCGAGCGTGCACGCGGCAAAGACAAAGCGTACATAAATGAACACCTGCAGGCGGCGAGAGATCTGATTGGAGCACTTGAAATTCGCAATCAGACCTTTCGAAAAATCCTCGCCTATCTAGTCGCGCATCAGGGCGACTTCCTTCGGGGCGGGAAGGCGAAATTGCAGATCCTCTTGCAGAAAGATGTAGCCGAAGTGCTTGAGATGTCTGAATCTACGGTTTCCAGGACCGTAAAAGGCAAGTTCGTTGAAACACCGCGGGGCATTATCGAACTAAAACACTTCTTCACGCACGGCATCGCCTCGAAAGATGGAGACCTGATTGCTTCAGATGCTGTCAAGGCAAGGCTGCAGGAGCTGGTCCGCGACGAGAATCCTGCTCAGCCGCTGTCTGACGAGCAACTGGCGAAAATCCTGGTTAGCGAAG
>PXAS01000124.1 GCA_003565815.1 PVC group bacterium | reverse complement strand
GCGGCTCCGCCACCTCCGAGGGTTGGGAAAAACTGCGGATCCGCGCCATCAGCATGGCCGGATCCATGACTCCGTAGTGACGCGCGGCCCGTTTGACGAAAAACTTCCATGGTAAAAATCGTAACATCATAAACCATTCTACATGGAAACCAGGGAAAGGGCAAATAAATGGAGCCGGCAGAGGGATTCGAACCCCCGACCCATTGATTACAAATCAATTGCTCTGGCCAACTGAGCTATGCCGGCTTCGATGAAATTTCCCTAGCATTCGATTTTGTGTTTGGCAAGTCTGTGCGGCAGGGGATTTTTTCGGTTCAAAAGGGGACCTTTTGGCAATTGAGAATCCGCTCGGACGAAAAGGCGGCCTTGCGGGCGAGGGGAATGCCGTAGCGCAAGGTTTGCTGCAGTTCGTCCACGGAATGCGCGTCCGGGCAAATGGCGGTTTTCAGTCCGACTTCAGCGGCCAGTGCGCCCCAGCGCCAGTCGAGTTCCATGCGTTGCGGGGTGCAGTTGAGTTCAATGCCAACGCCGCGTTCGGCCGCCAGGCGAATGACGGGCTCCATTTGCAGCTTCGCGCCCTCCCGCTTGAGCAACAAACGCGCGGTGGGATGGCCCAGCAGGGTGACGGCGGGATGCTGCAGGGCGGTCTCCACCCGCTTCTGCATGGCGGAGGCCTCCTGGTCCAACTGACTGTGCAGACTGGCGATGACAAAATCAAAGCCGGCAAGAATCTCATCGGGGTAGTCGAGCTTCCCGTCCGCGAGAATGTCACTCTCGATGCCTTTATACAGGATGAATTCCACGCTCTCGTCCTTGAAAGTTTGGTTGAGGGCGTCGATTTCATCCCATTGGGCCTGAACACGCTCGATACTGAGACCGCCGGCATAGGCGGCGCTTCGGGAGTGGTCGGTGATGCCCAAGTATCGATAGCCCTGTTTGATGCAGGCGCGGGCCATGGCTTCGATCGTATCCTGTCCATCGCTCCAAGTGCTGTGGGCGTGGAGAACGCCCTTGAGATCGTCCCCGGTCACCAAATCCGGCACTTGGCGATTTCGAATCAGGCTTTCATAGAGGCCTTCGCGCAACTCCGGGGGCGTATACGGAAGGTCCAGCGCGGCATAGAGTTCGGCTTCGGTGGCGCAGGGCAGGGGATTTGACCGGTCGGCTTCACCTTCCTTGAGCGGATAGAGTCCGTATTCGTTCAGGGTGAGGTTCTTTTCCCGGGCCCGCCCGCGCAGGAAGACATTGTGTTCCTTGCTGCCGGTGAAGTAGAGCAGGGCGGCGGCGAACGCACTCGATTCCACCGTCCGCAAATCCATTTGACGTCCCTTGCCCGCCCGTACCGAACTTTTGGTGGCGCCGGCCGCCAGCACTTCGGTGACTTCGGGCAGGTTTCGGAAACGTTCGTGCAAGGCCTCGGGATTGTCGCAGACCGAAAGAAAGTCCAAGTCCCCGACGGTCTCCCGGCAGCGTCGCAGGCTGCCGGCAATTTCCAATTCCCGGAGGCCTTCCGTCTTTTTCAAATGGTCCCGGGTGGTTTCCGCCAAAGCCAGGGCCTCGTCATAGCGGCAACGGTCGGCATGTTGGGCCCGCCATTTGATCGCCTCCAGAATTTTTTCGGCGGATTTTTTGCCGAAACCAGGCAGATCCGCCACGCGTCCGTCCTCAATCGCGGCCCGCAGCTCGGTGAGGGTGGTGATTTCCAGCGCTTGATGAATTTTCGCGGCCCCTTTGGGCCCCAGGCCCGAAATCTCCAGCCATTCGATGAGCGCGGCGGGAATGCGGGCTTCCAGTTCCTCCAGCGCCGGAAGCCGTCCGGTTTCCAGATACGCGAACAATTCCTTGGCAATGGAGCTTCCGATGTTCGGAAGCGATTTGAGCGAGGTTTCCGACGCATGTTCACGCAGGTGCTCGCCTTCGGACGCCACGACGGCGGATGCTTTTTCGTAGGCGATGGCCTTGAAATCCGAAGCACCGGAAAGCCGAAGCAGGTCGGCGGTGCGTTGCAATAAGTCTGGGAGGCGGGACAGATCGGGTTGGGTCATGGTTGTTTTCGGGTTTTCGGTTGAGATGATTCGGGATACAGGGTACACTTCTCCCATGACCGATCCAAACAAAAACCAACCGTCGCGGAAAAATGAAGTGGAAATCCTCGTATTCGGGGAGGTGTTGTACGATTGTTTTCCCGATGGCCGCCGCGTGTTGGGGGGCGCGCCTTTCAACGTCGCCTGGGGTCTGCGGGGGTTCGGGCATGATCCGATGATGCTCAGTGCCGTGGGGGCGGATGCGGATGGCATTGCGGTGCGGGCCTGCATGGAGAACTGGGGCATGTCGACCCGCGGCTTGCAGACGAATACCGAACATGGCACCGGAATCGTTGAAGTGACGGTGCGCGATGGGGAGCCGTCCTACGAAATTTCCGCGCCGCGGGCCTGGGATTTCATTTTGGACCCCGGCATCGCCAATGCGGCCATGCTCTACCATGGCACCTTGGCCCTGCGCGGGGAACGCAGCCGGGAAACCTTTGAGGGGTTGCGGGCGCAATCGAACGCGCCCCGCTTTTTCGATGTGAATTTGCGTCCGCCCCATACGCCGATTTCACGGGTACGAGACTTGTTGCCGGGCGCGGCCTGGGTAAAAATGAATTTGGAGGAGCTGGGGGAAGTTTTGGGGGAGGATGGATTGACCCTGGAGGGCTCGGATGCGGTGGTGGATGCGTTTTTGTCGGAATATCACGTGGGCACGCTTTTGCTCACCGCCGGGAGCAAGGGAGCGAAATTGCGCGGCGCGTATGGGCAGGCCGAGGTTTCCCCCGCCCCCGAACCCATAGAGATGGTGGACACGGTGGGGGCGGGCGACGCGTTTTCGGCCGTGACCCTGAGCGGCATTCTGCGGAACGCCTCCGCGCGGGACATCCTCGAAAAAGCCTCCGCCTTTGCCGCCAAAATCTGCGGACTCCGCGGAGCGACCTCGGATGACCCGGCCTTTTACGCCCCGGATGGGCACGGATAAAACAACGTAGATCGTCATTCCCATTCAGGGCGCATCTCGGAATTGGGGCCATCGAAACCGTAGCTGCAACTGTCCCAGTTGCAGAACCTCATATCAAGCGAATGTATCAAAGCTGAGGACAGCTTCGACAACGGTGAGCCCGCCCTTTCACTCATTCCGAGATGCGCCCTCCCATTCACCGCCGATTCCTTTTGATTTTTTTTCTCATTTGGGTAGAGGCAGACACGATTCATTCTTGAAACCTTTCAACCCCTCATCCCGCTTATGTCTCAATTTATTCACGACGATTTTTTGCTCCAATCGGAGCCCGCCCGCGTTTTGTATCATGATTTTGCCAAGGATATGCCCATTTTGGACTATCATTGTCATTTGAGTCCCGAGGAAATCGCCCTCGACAAGCGGTGGGAGAATTTGACCCGGGTGTGGTTGGCCGGCGATCATTACAAATGGCGGGCCATGCGCACCAACGGCGTGCCGGAATCCCATTGCACCGGGGAGGCCGACGACTGGGAGAAATTTGAAAAATTCGCGGAAACCTTGGCCGCCTGTTACCGCAATCCGTTGTATCACTGGAGTCACCTGGAATTGACCCGGTATTTCGGGATCACCGAGTTGTTGACCCCCGCGAATGCCCGGAAGGTGTATGACCAAGCCAGTGAAATCCTGGCCGGGGAAGCCTTCAGCGCCCGGGGTCTGATGCGGCAATCCAACGTCAAGGCCGTGTGTACCACCGACGATCCGGTGGATGATTTGAAATGGCACCGGAAAATTCGCGAGGACGGCTTTGAAATCAAAGTCCTGCCCGCATGGCGGCCCGACAAAGCCATGGCCTGTGAAAACCCGAAGACTTTCCTGAAGTACATTCATCAGGTGGCCTTGGTGACGGACATGGAAATCAAGGACATGGACAGCCTCTTTGCCGCCCTGCGTCAGCGGCATGATTTCTTTCATGCCGAGGGGTGCCGTTTGTCCGACCACGGAATTGAACGCTTTTACGCCGCCGATTATACGGCCGACGAGGTGGAATCGGCCTTATCCAAACTCTTGAGAGGCGAATCCCTCAATGCCGTGGAAACGGAAAAATTCAAATCCCACATGCTGCATGAATTCGGATTGATGGACCACGAAAAAGGCTGGGTGCAGCAGTATCACTACGGGGCCTTGCGCAACAACAACACCCGATTGTTCAACGCCGTCGGTCCCGACACCGGCTTTGACAGCATCGGGGATTTCAACGTAGGCAAGGATTTGTCCAAATTCCTGGACCGCCTCGACCGGGACGACCGCCTGAGTCCCACCATCCTCTACAACCTCAATCCCCGCGACAACCATCTGCTGGCCAGCATGATCGGCAATTTCCAGGACGGGTCCCGTCCCGGCAAAATGCAACACGGAAGCGGGTGGTGGTTTTTGGATCAAAAAGACGGCATGGAACGCCAAATCGAAATTCTCTCCCAACTGGGCCTTCTCAGCCGTTTCGTGGGCATGCTCACCGACAGCCGAAGTTTCCTCAGCTACACCCGCCACGAATATTTCCGCCGCATTCTCTGCAACATGCTCGGAAACGACATCGTTAACGGTCTGTTGCCGAACGATACCGCTTCCATCGGCGCCATGGTGCGTGACATCAGTTTCAACAATGCCGCCAATTATTTTGAGTTCGGCGTCGACCCCGTTTAATCTCTTCACCCATTTCTACCCTCCCATGTCGTCTAAACCCGACCTCATCGACTCCGTTGCCACAAAACTTGAAAGCACGCCCGCAAACGCGGGGGTCTTGATTGGTTTTGATGGTTTCGTTGACGAAATCATCCGCCTGGTGGACACCCGTCAGTCCATCAGTGAATATACCCCCATTTCCACCATTGCCGAATTCGGCAAGCGCATTTCCGCCTCCGCCGGATTGAGTTGCAACATTGAAATGGTGCCCGTACAAGTCAAACTGGGTGGAAACGGCCCCATTATGGCCAACAACCTCGTGGAGCAGGGCTATGCGGTCACTTATTGCGGCGCCACCGGTGCGCATGGCGACATTCATGACGTGTTCGTGGATTTTGCGAACCGTTGCGCCGAAGTAATTCCCCTGTGCGGTCCCGGGCACACCGACGCGGTGGAATTCGACGACGGCAAGGTCATGCTCGGCAAAATGAACACCCTTCCCGAAGTCAACTGGCAAAGCCTTCTGGATCAAGTGCCGTTTGACGATTTGGTGAGTAAACTCAAAGACATGTCCCTGGTGGGTTGTGTGAATTGGACCATGCTGCCCCTGATGAACAGCATCCTGAGCGGATTGGGCGAGGTCCTGGCCAAGGCCGGCCCCCGCAAAAAACTTTTCATCGACCTCACCGATCCGCGCAAACGCAGCCGGGAGGATATTGCCGGGGTGCTGGCATTGCTCACACGGCTCAACGAAGTCGTGGACGTGGTGCTGGGATTGAATGAAAACGAATCCGTGCAAGTCGCCGAGGTCTTGTTCGGGGTGCCCGGTGACGATCTCACCACCCGCGCCCAGAGAATCCGCACGCACTTGAAACTTTTCGAGGTCGTCATTCATCCCACCCGCAGCGCCGCCGTGGCCACCGCCGATGGCGAGTGGTTTCTCGAAGGTCCCTACACGCCCAAACCCAGGCTCACCACCGGCGCCGGGGACAACTTCAACGCCGGATACTGCAACGGCCTGCTCAGCGGGCTCAACCCGGCCCAATGTTTGGTTGCCGGGGTGTGCAGTTCTGGCTTTTACGTGCGAAACTGCCGTTCCGCCACCCGCCCGGAACTCATCGAATTCCTGAAAAGCTGGTCGGAGGTCGACGGCGGCGATTTGCCCTGATTTCACCTGAATCCATACTTTCACTTGATTCCGCGCGGCTTTCCCTTCATAGAGGAGGAAAACTTCACTGAATTGATTTCCCACCATGCAAGAATCCTTCGATCCCGACAGCGCCGCCGCCTGGCAGGTGCGCCTTTATAAAAAATCCATTCCCAAACGGGAGAAACTCCGCCATTTGCAGCGGTATTTGTCTCCCGTGGAAGGACGGACCTGCCTGGATGTCGGCGGGGAAAGCGGGGTCATCCCCCATTTGCTCCGCCGAAACGGCGGATCCTGGGTCAGCGTGGATTCCCGGGAAACCTCGGTGGCTTCCATGCGGGCCCTGCTCGGAGAAGAGCAGGTCTACCTGATTGACGGCACCGAGTTGCCCTTTGACGACCAGACCTTTGACACCATCGTGGTGATCAATTATTTGGAGCGCCTGCGCGAGGACGCCCTGTTTTTGCGCGAGTGCCACCGTTGCCTCAAACCCAAGGGCGAGTTGATCATCAATGTTCCCCACGTGAAATCCTTCTCCATGGTCCGCGGCCTGCGCAACATGCTGGGCCTGACGAATGAAAAATTCGGCAGGGTCCGCCCCGGATACCGCTTGCGGGACGTGTATGAAGTCATGAAGGACGGTTTCGACATCGTCGAGCAGGAAACCTACGGCGGCTTTTTTGTCGAATTCTTCGAAACCTGGGTGCAGTGGGGCAGTGGATTGGCCGGCGAGCAATCCAATCAACTGGACGAAAAAGGACACATGGTGGATCAACGGGAGTTGCGACGCTTTGCCAAGGCCTGCCATTTGCAAAGCTTTTTTTATCCCTTTCAGGTGCTTGGCTCCTGGTTGGACGCCCTGTTTCCGTTTACCCGGGATCACCAACTGGTGATCAAATGCCGGCCCCGTCCCTGGAACCGGCGCAAATCGGTGAAATTGCGGGACGGACGTTCCATCGCCGAAGCCGCCATTCAAACGAAAATCGGCTCGGCGGCTGAATTGGTGAAACCTCTGCCCGGGAGTTGATCCCGATGAATGCGAACCGAGCGTCGGAAGTCACCGCCATTCGCGGTCCGATGCTGAGTTTTCGGGCCGACCCCTGGTTGGTGCCGGAATCGGAGGCGGTCGAATATGAATCGGATGCCGTCGTGGTCATGGAAAACGGTTTGATCCGCGAAGTGGGGCCCGCGAATCGGATTTTGCCCGGCCTCCCCCCCGGCGCGGCGTTGACCCGGTGGAAGGACCATTTGATCCTCCCCGGATTCATCGATTGCCACACCCATTATCCGCAAACCGATATGATCGCCGCCCGCGGAAACGATTTGCTGGATTGGCTGAATCGCTACACCTTCGTCGAGGAACAGGCATTTGCCGATGCCGCGCACGCGCGGGAGGTGGCCGCATTTTTTTTGGACGAACAATTGCGCCACGGGGTCACCACCGCTTCCGTGTTCTGCACCTCCGCCCCGGAATCCGTCGAGGCCCTGCTGACCGAAGCCGTCCGACGCCAGATGCGGATCCTGGCGGGAAAAGTCTGCATGGACCGAAACGCGCCGCCGGCGTTGCTGGACACCCCCGAACGCGCCGTTGGGGAGACCCGGTCGTTGCTTGCGCGCTGGCGCGGGCAGGGCAGGGCGGAGGTGGTGATCACCCCGCGCTTCGCCCCCACTTCCAGCGAGGAACAACTGGCCGCGTTGGGGGCGTTGGCCGCGGAATTTCCCGATGCGCCCATTCAGTCGCACATCTCCGAGCAAAGCGGTGAAATCGCCTGGGTCAACCGTCTTTTTCCGAATGATGCGGATTACACGGCCGTGTATGCGCGGCACGGTCTGTTGAGAAAGCGGGCCGTGTACGGTCACGGCATACATCTTTCCGAGTCCGAACTGTGTCGGTTTGCCGAATCCGGCGCCGCGATCGCCCATTGTCCGACCTCCAACTTTTTTCTGGGCTCCGGATGTCTGAACGTGCGGGGGCTCAAAAATCCCGCCCGTCCGGTGAAAACCGGTTTGGCCACCGACGTGGGGGCGGGCACGGGATTCTCGATCTTGCAGACCCTGAACGAAGCCTACAAAGCCGCGAAAATGAACGGCGTCTCCCCCACGGCCTTTCAGTTGTTGTATTTGGCCACCCGCGGCAGCGCCGAAGCCCTGGGGCTCGAAAAGCGGATTGGCACGATCGCGCCCGGCATGGAGGCGGATTTGGTGGTGCTCGATCCGGCGGCCACCCCGCTGACCGCCCGCCGCATGAAGTCCGCCTGCAGTTTGCACGATCAACTCTTCGCCTTGATGACCCTGGGGGACGACCGCCACACCGCCGCGACCTGTCTCGCGGGGACGCTTCATTTGAATCGCAAGCCGAAATCGGGGATGTGAGGCGGGGTGCGGGATTGAGCCAACCGGTTATTTTCCCGAGGCTGTTTTCTTGGAGCCGATTCGTTTGAGGGCCTTGGCTTTGGTTCCTTTCGGGCTTGAATTCAAGAGGGAGCCCCATATGGCAAACGGACTATGAATCCATATTTCACATTGGGCCTGGTGGCCTTGATTTTTATCGTGACCCTGCTGTGCAGCCGTCAGAGCCACAAAATGCCGGAACCGGAACCGATGGTGGCCGATCCCGACACGCCGATTCTGGGCGGGGACGGCGTGCTCGTGGAAGATCTGCGGATCGAGGTGCCGGAAGGAAGAACCGTGGTGGTCCTGCCCGAGGGCGCCCCGGCGCAATCGCGTGGATGGCACGTGTTCAGCACGGAGAAAAAACATCAGGAGTTCATTGATTTCAAATTGTATCGGGGAAAGTCCGAAATGGCGGCGGACAACACGTTCATAGGAGAATACCGGATTTTCGGCATTCCCCGGGGGCGGGCCGGGATTCCCCAAATCCAGGCCCGTTTCATGGTGACCGACGATGCGATTGAAGTTGCCGCCCAGGATTTGAAGCGCAGGGCCAACATGACCCTCAAAAAGCTTTGAATTCAGCGTCTGGATTTCGTAAGCAGGTTTTATGGCCTATCGAGTTGATGAACAAGTGATCCGCGGTGAAATCGACAACCGCGCGCGTGACCGGGTTACCGGGAAAATATGGATGACGGGTGCGGAACACCCTTTGACCCTGGATTTGCAGGGCAATCCTTGGCGGGATTTGGTGGGGCATCGTCTGGTGTTCGAAAATCCATCCCCCAAAGGCGATTATCCCGAAGGACTCCGTCTGGAGCAAAAAGGCAGGGTGGGGGATATTACCGCGTCGAGAAAGGTGAAAGTGCCGGAATGCTCCATGGAGGAGTTGATGGAACATTACCGGAAGAAAACGTCCTTTCCCTGGCACTGGGGCAACAGTTTGTATTTGGAATGGTACAGTGAGTTCAACGGGCGGGTGGTGATTGAATCCTCGGATTTCACCCTGAAAGTGGAGGGGGAAGCCACCTGGCACATGTCCGAGGCCGAGGAACGGCAACAAATGGAGGCCAACCTGGCCAATTTGCATGGGTTCATGGACGACATGGCCCGTTTGATGGAACTCGCGGATCAGGCGGATGCGGACGAGGAGGCGGACGCGGAGATGCCCGAAGTGGAGGCGGAGGCGATTGCCGAGGATGAGAAAATGAATTTGTTGTTCGACCGGGCCGAAGCGAGATTGCAACGCGAGGGACTGAAGGAGGACATTGAGGCCTGGGAACGGATTTACGAGGAGGAACGGGAAAAATTGCGCCGCGAAATGGGAGAACCCGATCCCGAGCCGCTCACGCCGGAGGAAATGGAAGCCCATGAAAAATGGATCGAGGAAATGAACGCCATTTGTGAGGAGGCCGTGGAGGAAATGGAGCAAAATCCGCCCGAAGACCCGCCGGATCATCCGCTGGTGGAGCGTTGCCGGGAATTGGGCTTGAAGATTCATCACGACATTCACGAAAGCGGATGGGTGCCTGAAGCCGCGAGTCCCGAACATCCTTTGCTGGACATTGGTTCCACCGTGTGCATCGCCGCCTCGAAATTGAGCGGCGCCATGAGTCATCTTCGGCGGCATGGGGATTGGCCCCCGCCGGAATGGGCGGCCGGGGACATGCTGGTTCGCTTGAAAAAGGCACGCGAATTACTGAAAGACACGCTTTTGGGCTTGGACACGGCCGAGGCGCAAAATCTGGGCGTCCCCCAATGGCGGGCCGCGGTTCGCCCGGAAGTGGAAGACATTCTCGCGGAAGTACGCAGACTGATCGAAGAAATCCGCGACGCCTATCAATAACCCTAACACGCAGCAGGTCATTCTTATGGATTTTATTTTGTCATGGATTGAAAAAGCGGGGGTGCCGGAAGCCTACCGGGGGTGGGTACACCATGCGGTACTGGCGGCGTTGCTGTTCCTGTTGTGCTTTCTCGCGAATTGGATCACCAAACGGATCATCGTCAAAATCATCCACAAAATCGCTTACCGCACCAAGGTCAAATGGGACAATTTTCTCGTGGACCGCGGGGTGTTTATCCGCTTGTCCCATTTGGTGCCCGGTCTGATTTTGTACCATGGGGCCCTGATCTTTCCCTCGGAAGAGCTTGGCAACTGGTTGCAACGGGTTTCGCTGGCCTACATCGGACTCTGTGTGGCCGCGAGTTTGCATGCGCTGTTGAATACCTTGCAGGATATTTACCGGGAAATACAGTCCGTCAAAGCCAAACCCATCACCGGGTACGTGCAATGTCTGCAGTTGTTGCTGTGGCTGGGGGCGATCATTTATACGGTCGCCACGCTGATGGGCCGCTCTCCGGCGGGGTTTCTCACCGGTTTGGGCGCCTTGAGCGCCATTCTCATGCTGGTTTTCCGCGATACGATTCTGGGCCTCGTGGCCGGGGTGCAGTTAACCGCCAATGACATGGTTCGTCTGGGCGATTGGATCGAAGTCCCCAGCTACGGGGCCGATGGCGATGTCATTGACATCACCCTGCACACGGTGATCATCCGGAATTTCGACCAGACGATCACCACCATTCCCGCCCATGCCCTGATCGCGGATTCCTTCAAAAATTGGCGCGGGATGCAGGAGGCGGGCGGTCGGCGCATCAAACGTTCGCTGATGATCGATCTCAACACGGTGAAATTCTGCGATGCGGCCCTGCTCGACAAATTGGAAAAAAGCCAAGTGGTCAAGGAGTACATCCGCGAGCGTCGGCAGCAGATTGATGCATGGAACGAAGAGCATGGGGTGGACCTCAGTTGTCCGATCAACGGACGCCGCATCACCAATCTGGGCAGTTTCCGGGCGTATATTTCCGGATATTTGAAAAATCATCCCCACATCCACAAAACCGGACTCATTTTCCTGATCCGTCAGCTGGAACCCACGGAAAAAGGGGTGCCGCTGGAAATTTACGTGTTCACCACGGACACGCGCTGGGTGGTGTACGAAGGCATTCAGGCGGACATCTTCGATCACCTGATCGCGGCCGCGCCTTGGTTTGAGCTTTCCCTCTATCAAGCTCCGAGTGGACATGATTTCCGCAAAATCACGGATGGGCGCGGATGAAGAACGTAGATCGGCAGTCCCTTGCAGATAACCTGCCGATAAGGAACCACGGATCGACACGGATGGGCACGGATTTTTATGTGGGAAACCACTGAAAACACGGATGGCCACTGATCTTGGGTTGGGGGAAGGGTTGAAAAGTTCTCGGAGTTATATTATTCCAAGGGAATGGTTTATCGAAATTTCCGCAGAGCGGGAGCCGAATTCGTAATCGTAATCCTGATCGTAATCGTGCTCGAAAAACCGG
>PXAS01000035.1 GCA_003565815.1 PVC group bacterium | reverse complement strand
GTGACGCAATCCGTCTTGTTCACAACGATCACATCTGCAAATTCAACTTGCTCCGCAAACAGATCCGGCAAGCCGCGTTCATCCTGCTCATCTGCCCCCATGCCATGCTCGGCAAGCGTGGACTCTCCCCTGTAGTGATCCAGAAACGATCCAGCATCGACCACCGTCACCATGGTGTCCAGCCTTGTGAGATCGAGCAAACTCTGACCATCCTCGTCCTCGAAGGAGAAGGTCTGGGCCACCGGCAAAGGTTCAGATACCCCCGTAGACTCGATCAGCAAATAATCGAAGCGCCCCTCCTGCGCCAAGCGCGAGACCTCACGCAACAAATCTTCCCGCAATGTGCAGCAAATGCAGCCATTGGTCATCTCTACCATCTGCTCATCGGCCCGTCGAAGCGTGACCTCTTGATTATCGCGCGTGAGCATCGCATCCACGTTGACCTCGCTCATGTCGTTCACGATCAACGCGACACGCAATCCTTCCCGATTCTTCAAGATGTGATGCAAAAGCGTCGTCTTCCCCGCACCCAAAAAACCCGATAAAACCGTCACTGGCAACTTCTGTACTGTCATTGGCTATCCCTTCTATGTAAGCATTCAACCAATTTTTTTTATTATTGATAATGACATATCATTCTATAATTATTGCGAACTGTGAAGCGTTCAATAAACCCGTGGCATCATCGGGCCCGCATGCAGAACCTAAGGAGCACAAACATGATACCGTTGATTTTGATTTCAGGCTTTCTTGGGGCTGGTAAAACCACATTGTTGAAAGCCTTGCTCCCCCAACTGGTGGAGCAAGGTGTTCGACCACACGTCGTCTTGAACGATTACATGAATGCACGCGTAGATGCAGCTACCCTAGGCGAATACACTCGCCTGGTAACGCCGATTTCCGGCACCTGTGTATGTTGCGGCTCGCAGGAAGAGTTAATCGATTCACTCGTTATCGCCGATAAATCACCAGAGAGCATTGCTCTGCTCGAAGCCAATGGCACCGCCGACACTCTGCAACTAATCGAGATTCTCTCTGCCAAGCAAGCCCTATCTGGATATTCCCTGCCGATACAAATCAACGTCATCGATGCCAAACGCTGGCAAAAGCGGCATTGGCACAACAAGCTCGAACGCTCCCAAGTTGAATCCGCAGGCTACCTGTACATCACCCGCAAAGAAACGATCTCCGAAAAACGCTACGATCAAGTCGAGATCGAAACGCGGGTCCTGGCACCACGCGCCATGGTCGTCACGGATCCAAAGACCATTGGTGATGCACTGATCGATCTCGTCCGAGATGTTCCCAATCTGCCGCCTCGGCGCTTCGAAGCCGAGAAGCAAACCGGGCAAAAAGCCGTAGGGCACGAACATCATCACGAGCACGGGCACCATCACCACCATCATCATGGACACAATCACGCAGCGCACCACTTTGCCAGCCTCGAACTGCCACTGCCCCCCAACCTAACCCGCAAAGCACTGCATTCATTTCTGGAAAAACTCCCACCGGAAGTGCTCCGTGCCAAAGGCATTGCCGCCTTCAAGGACGAGGAGAAACCCGTCTACTTCCAACGCACGGACATCATTGATGCCATTACCATGCACGAACTACGCATCCGCGAAGTGCTCGACAACGTTGCCGTACTCATCGGCCTCGACCTCGACTACGACACCTACGCCGCCGCCCTCCAAGACGCCATTGCTACCACACCGTGAACATCGAAAGCGTCACAAGCTTTTCCCGCCCATTTATAGCGGCTAGCCAGCCACACGAGGCCCTCGCGCAAAACGCGTTGGTAACTTTTGAAGATAGAAATGAGTTTGGAAGCGTGTAGCCCGCTTTCGCCGAAAGCGCGGCTGGGCGTAGGTGGTGCATGTGACGTCCGTGAAGTGTCTTTCGGGCTTTTCACGGGCTTTCTATGCACGATCTATGCACGAGCCCGCTTACGGCGAAAGCAGGCTACAGGGCGGTGAAGTTACTGGCTAGCCGACTCTCAAAGATGACTGCAAAAGCAATTCTCAGGAGTAAAATTGTCCTTGCTGTCAATATATTAACTAGTTTAGTCTAACCAACAACTAGGAGACATTTGCATGCATACCGTCAGTCTTTTTGATGCAAAAACACATTTATCCCGCATCGTCGAGGATTTGGTTTCTGGGCGCGATGATCGCGTAATCATTTCGCGTCATGGAAAGCCCGTTGTCTGTGTCACCCCCCTCCCTGCCGTCGATACAAAGAAAAGAATCGGCATCGCGCGCGGACTATTCAAAGTACCCGACGATATTGACGCCAGCAATGCACAAATAGCCGCACTCTTTCAGGGCGATAACAAAGAATCATGAGAATCCTACTCGACACACACGTCATTTTGTGGGCCTTGACGGATCATCCCCGATTATCGGATGAAGCACGCAGTCTGATTATCGATCCCGCCAATGAGATCTACTTCAGTTCAGCCTCGATATGGGAAATCGCGATCAAGCATCGCCTGGCTCGCAAAGATATGCCGGTATCCAGTGTTGAAGCAGCGAGGCTGTGCCGACTTGCCGGCTATCAGGAACTCACCATC
>PXAS01000077.1 GCA_003565815.1 PVC group bacterium | reverse complement strand
GCCGGCGTTTCAACTGCACATCAATCTGCGCGAACGCGTTCTTGAAACGGTTCCGGAGCTTGACCAAGCCATTGTAAGCGGAAACCGCCCACAGCACGAACAGCAGGATAATCCCGAGCAGGACAGACAGAAAAAGTAGAACTGGCATAATGGAATTCCTCGTTGGAGTGTTGAACAACCTCTAAAAGCTTCCCTTCTTTCTGAACAGAAAAAAAGCAAGGTTTTCCTCGCCGCGATCCGCTCAGGATGATTTTTATTGTCTGACAGGAGGTCCACGGCTGATTTTTTTGAAGACTGGACAATTGTAGCGGGGAATACATCACGTGAGAATTGCCACGCATTCGCAAAATATCCCCCGGATAGCCATGCCGGACCACGGATTGGTTATGTCAAAGGTGTGCAGAAGCTTATTCTTCAATCTTGAATGAAATTACCGAAGCTTATTGATTGTTTTCTGGTTCATCCGTGGTCCGGCAAAGCTATCCGTGGTTCACTATTACTTTCTTCTCCCATTCTGAGAAATCTCGAAATAATTCGATTCTCCATTCGCCCATGCTTTGCTTGTCCAATACGTAGCAGGTACCTGAAGGCTCCGTTCTACGTCTGCGTCTCCGGCACATAAATCCAAAGGCTCGCTCCGCCAGTAGAACTCAATTTTACTTTTTGTTCGCCGCCTCAAGGGGGGAGATGAAAATAACTTTTCCGATGCTCGGAAACAGGACAGCCTATTTTCCGACCGTCGGAAAACCCTCTTGAGTTCTTAGACTCTCTCCTCTTTGCAAAGGGATTCAAACATGACCCTGCCTAAGTTCCCGCCTTACTCAACATGAAAGGCCTGCGTGCGCGGGGCGCTGGTGCGGAAGTTGATGCGCAGCCAGTTGTTCATTTTCCGGACCCGTTCGGCGTGGGGATGATCGTCGGGTAAACCATTAATATTAAAATATCCTTCAAGCAGGTTGGTGGTCTGGGAAATGTCCTTCGCCAAATTGAACAACTCCATCGGCAGGTTTCCGGTGGGGCGGATCCAGACCCATTCTCCCTCCTCATCATCCATGCGCGCGGCAATGCGGTCGTGCATCACTTCCCCGCGATGCCAGTGCCACTGCCGTATTGGATTTTCTGAATCGGGGTGACGGCTGAGCAGGATACGCAAAAAGCAACTTGAGTCCAGATGCTGGTCTTCCTGCGGGGTTCCGCCGGCGATATGAATCAGGGTGGGAATCAAGTCCAACACGGAGATGTGCTGGTCGGTGATGAGTCCGGGTGCAATTACAGAATGATCCTCCGTACCGTCCCCCCAGCGCAGGATGAGCGGCACCCGAACGCCTCCCTCATAAATCCGGCCTTTATTGCCGAGGAACGGACCGTTCGGATGTTGTCCGGCCTCGACCATCGCCTCCGAACCTTTCATGACCGCCCCATTATCGCTGGCAAAAATAACCAGTGTCTCGTCAAGTATACCATTACGCTCCAGTATACCGATTACTTCGCCCACCTGATGATCCAGATCCATGACAACGTCCGCCCGGGGACCGAAACCCGAGGTGCCTTGGAACGGAGCGGCGGGGGTGTAGGGCTCATGAATGGCCGGGGTGGCGAAAAACAGCATAAACGGCTGATCCGGATGCTCCCGCAGATGGGAACCAACAAACTCTCCGGCAAAATGCACCATGATCGCCCCGTGTTCGCTGGTGTCGAAGCGGGAGTCACCGAAGCCGTCGACGATCATTTTTCCCAGCCCCACCCGGTCGCCTTCGAAAAACGACCGCAATTCCGAAGGCGGACCGTCCGCCACGCCGTCGATTTTGTCCTGAAACTCGCTGACGGGCCGGTACAAATCGTTTTCAAACCACAGATACAACGGACCCTGTATCCCGTCGGGACTCACGAAAGTGTAGTCAAACCCGTGGTCCAGCAGTCCGTTCCGGAAGCGCCGGGAAAAATCGATTTGATGCAGCTGGTCAGATTCCAGCATACGCAACAGGTTGCCGTCCCCGTCGAAAAAATCCCCTCCGAGATGCATTTTGCCCAGAAATGCCGTCCGGTATCCCGCCGACTGCAGAGCGCCGCCAATGGTCAGGTGTGGATTGTCGATCCGGTCCTCAATTCGCTCTCCGAAGAACAGTCCGGTGCTGGCGGTGGGGTTCCAGGTGCCCCAGGTGCGGGAACGGAAGGGATAGCTGCCGGTTAAAATACTGAACCGGTTGGGGGCGCAAAGCGATGCCGGCAAGCGCGCGTCCGTGAAGGCCATGCCCTCGTCAAACAGACGGTTCAGATTCGGGGTGGGAACCACCGGATCCGTGCCGGTGAAATATTCATGGTAGCGTCCAATATCGCCAATGCCCGGATCATCCGCGAGAATAAACACGATATGCGGGCGCTTTTTCTCCTCCGGAACCGTGATGTCCCTTGCGGACGCAGTACCCCACGCCAGACACAGCGACAGCGAAACGGGAAAAAGGAAAGGATGCTTCATAGGGACGACCTCAAGGAATAAAACGTTGCGACCAGATTTCAGACAAATTTAAAACAAATCTGACCCGCCAAAAAAAGTTTTTTTTCTTCTGGATTCGG
>PXAS01000268.1 GCA_003565815.1 PVC group bacterium | reverse complement strand
CGCAGTCCAAAGACGCTGCGCGTCCGGGCATGGGGTGCGACGGGGGCTTTTCCGGGGAAACCTGGATCTGGAGGAAATGTGACTTGAGGGAGAGCCCCCGTGGCGGAAAGGGCGGGGACGCGGAGCGTCTTTGGACTGCGCGTAGCGAGCTTGCGAGCTGCCGCTTTTCCCATCCGAATCGAAAGGGGATGCCCCCCTGGCCCCAAAGCGGCAGCTCTGGTCGTGCCTCCCGGCGCTGCCGCAGTCCAAAGACGCTGCGCGTCCGGGCATGGGGTGCGACGGGGGCTTTTCCGGGGAAACCTGGATCTGGAGGAAATGTGACTTGAGGGACTGCTCCCATGGTGGAAAGCAGTGGGACGCGGAGCGTCTTTGGACTGCGTGCAGCGAGCTTGCGAGGAAACCGCCGGTTGAAGAAAAAAACGGAGCGAGGACACTCCCCTTGTTTACGGCCTCTTTTTTTCGTGTCTGCGGAGGAGGAGGATGCAGATTTCGAAAAGGATGTAGAGGCTGCCGGCCATCAAAATTTGTGATGCGGGTTCCGGCGGGGTGAGCATCATGGCCAGGCCGAGGAGACCTATGGCGGTGTGGCGGCGGTAATGGCAGAGAGTTTTGACGTCCACCAGGTCGGCGTAGCCGAGAATGAGCAGCACCAGGGGCAATTCGAAGGCGAGGCCGAAACCGAGGGTGAGTTTGATGACAAAGGCGATGTAGTCGGTGAGAAAAATCCACTCCGCCGAGGTGCCCATCCAGTTGTGAATGCGGAAGATCAGGGCGTCGAGGGCAAGACCGATGGTGAAATAATATCCCAGGGCGGCGCCGAGGAAAAAGAGGAGAACGGCCACGCCAGAGGAGCGGCGCACCAATTTTTTTTCGTGCTTGTGAAGTCCAGGGAAAATGAACTGGGCAATGAAAAAGACCATGAAAGGGGAGGCGAGCAAGAGACCGGACCAGAACACCACGGAAACGGCCACCCGGAATCCGCCCATCACCTGCGGGGCTTGGAGAAAGGTTTCGGGGTCGACGCCGAGGTCGCGGAGGGGCTGAAAAAGAAACTGCAGGATTTCCTTCACGAAAAAGACACAGGCGAGCATGCCGACGAGGATGGCGGCGGCGCAGCGGAGAATGGCGCGGCGCAATTCCTCCAGATGTTCGAGAAAGCTCATGCCCTCATGTTCTTCAGGCGTCATGCTGATCTCCCCGGCTTTCGGTTGTGGGCTTTTCCGCAGGCTTTTCCGTGGGTGTTTCCGTGGGTGTTTCCGTGGCTTTGTGGGTGGGGGCGTCCGCGTCGTCGGGACCGGGGGATGCCTGTTCATCCGTGATTTGCTCGGCTTCCTCCAGGGGAGCGGGGCGGCGGGAGGAAGAGGAGACGGTGAGGTCTTTGACTTCGTTTTCCCAGGCTTTTCGCGCGTCCTCGAAGGGTTTTTCCGCGCCGATGATTTCCCGTTGCACGTCCCGGCTGATTTGCCGCAACTGCTCCATCCACCGACCGAGGGTTCGCAGGGTGCCGGGCAGGGATTTGGCGCCAAACATCAGCAGCACCGCGAGCACGATCACCGCCATTTCCATGGGCGAGCCCATGGCGTTGACAAATGCGAAATGAAATGGATTGTACATGGTGCTTGAATTTACGTGAAAAAATGAAATGATCCAGCCCGAAACCCGCAACCGGACCCAATCTTATGTACGCATTCTCTTTTCCCTCTCCTTTTTTGGCTTGGACGCCCAGCTTTCCCGAACTCGCCATTCTTTTGGTGGTGGTGATCTTTCTGTTTGGCGCCAAACGTCTGCCCGAGCTTTCTCGCTCGGTGGGCAAAAGTATCAGTGAATTCAAAAAAGGCAAGGAGGAAGCCGAGCGCGAGCTGGAGGCGGGGCGCACCGCGGCTGAATCCGAGAAGGCCAAGGAGAAGGAAAAGGAAAAGGAAAGCGTGCATTCGAAGTAAAGCTTTCGCTCCATGATCTTGCAGACCTTTTTTGCAAAACTCCCACGGATGCAGGCAAAACCTGAAGCCATGACAAGGATGGGGTTTCCTTCATGAAGGTGATTCGGGATTCCCGGGATATGCAGGCATGGTCCGCCGAGCGGCGGCGTAACGGGTGCCGCGTGGGGGTGGTGCCGACCATGGGCTATTTGCATGAGGGCCATTTGTCGCTGGTGCGTTTGGCCAAGGCGGAAAGCGATGTGGTGATCCTGACGTTGTTTGTCAACCCGACCCAGTTCGGTCCCCATGAGGATTTGGAGCGGTATCCGCGTGATTTCGAAAGGGACCGCGCCTTGTGCGAGGCGGAGGGCGTGGATGTGTTGTTCGCCCCGTCCGGCGGGGTGTATGCCGATGACCATACCGTATATGTGGTGGAGGAGCAGTTGTCGGCGCGACTTTGCGGCGCGAGCCGTCCGGGACATTTCCGGGGGGTGCTGACGGTGGTGGCCAAACTGTTCAACCTAACCCTGCCGGATGTGGCCGTATTCGGGGAAAAGGATGCGCAGCAACTGCGTTTGATTCGGCGCATGACCCGGGACCTCAATTTCCCGGTTCGGATCTTGAGTGGTCCGATCGTGCGGGAGGCGGATGGGGTGGCCATG
>PXAS01000181.1 GCA_003565815.1 PVC group bacterium | reverse complement strand
CTCGATGAGTGGGAAGAGGCGGATAGCCATCTCGCAAAAAAATCCTGCCTTGAAAGGGCTTTGGACCTACAAACCCGTATCCCCGTGCCAGAGTCCCTTCGATATCGTCACCAATTGCTGATCCAGCAGAGTGAAAAATCTATCAAAGAATTAATGAAGCTCAACAATGGGCAGGACGATGCACGCAGTAAGATCGAGAAGGGCAAAGAGAGAGGCGATATCAGCTTGCTGGCTTGGGGGGCTTCAGACATTCTCCGGCTCGTAAACAATATGACCTCTCAAGGAACTCTTTGGTCCGCTCAGCAAATTGCAGAACTAGGTCCTGTTTATGAAGAGGCTCGACAGACAATCATTCAGGGGTTTGATGAATGGCTCCGACAGCAGTCCGTGACGGACTCATCACCTACTGCACCTGGCGCATTTCAGCACAAGATGATCAAGGTGATCGGGGCTAATATAAAGCAACTGAATCTTGATGAGCAGTATGAGAAGCTCGAGAAGCACACCGCTAATGTTCTGAAAAATATTCAAAACATTGCCAACGCTCAGCTTCTTCTAACGGAAGTACGGTTGTGGGTAAGCTCGCATAGTAACACCAGCCGTTTTGTAAGAGTATCTGAACTGCGTGATTTGCAACAGACCGGCACCGATTATGTGCGAAAGCTTCAGGTTATTTATGATAAATTAGAACTGCCTGAAATATTGGATTTGCGCACAGCCGTCTCCGATATTCTCAAAACCGTTAAGTCGACAGAGGCCGATCTGATGCAGCGGGCTGCGCGCTTATGGAATTCGACTTTTGGATCAGAGGCGGATTTGCACAACCTTCTTGAGGAGGTCGAGTTTCTGACGGGCTCATTCGAAGGCTGTCCCGAGGATGTGGAAGACCTCAACATTATGAGGAATGTCCTAAGATTTTACAATCAGGCTATGCAGCAGCTTGGTAATACATCCTTGTCATGGGATGAATTTGAAGAGTGCAGCGTGAAACTAAAGAATGACGCCGATGCAGAATATGGTGAAGAGGAGATTCCTTGGCCCGCGGACGAAACCATTGAATGTATGGCAAGTATTGCGGCTAATCAAAGAACTGTGGCAGGTAACACCTGGATTGAATCATTAGCAAAAGAAGCTCAAGCCGTTCAGCAAATGTCGGTTGCTGAGGCGAGTCGGCTTCATGACAAGGCTTCGGGTCCCCCAGCAATCTTATCTACTGAACACATCGATAAACTGCAGGAGATTATAAGCAAAATCGAGTGTCGCCTCAGTCAGCTTAAAGTCGATTGGCTCGTAGAAAAATACAACGAACTATCAGTTGCTATGCAGAAAGATTTTATCGCAACGATTTCAATTCCATAAACTCAGCCCTCAATTGCCACCTAAAAGGATCTAAAGCATGAGCTCTCCAACATTGTCAAATCTCTCCCCATACTCCACCTCTAAGGTCAATTCAATGCCAGAATAGGTTTATTTGCAATGCTTATAGATACATTTAAAAATTGTGAATTAACAGGCGATCAGGACAAAATGCTTCAAATGCTGGATGCATTTCTTGTGGGAAAGCAACGCTGTTTTCTTTTAAGAGGCTATGCGGGTACGGGAAAAACATTCTTGTTGACAGGGTTAACCCAATATCTAGCTTCTCAAAAGCGACCTTTTAGATTGATGGCGCCAACTGGTCGTGCAGCGAAGGTGATTTCTTCTGTTACTGGACAAGTTGCTGCAACTATCCATAAGTCTATCTATCTGATGGATAAACTTAATGAGTATAAAGTTGAAAATGTTGATGGGACGGAAACGTATAAATATTACTATGAACTTTCCGTAAACGATGATGACGCCACTACGGTATACATAGTTGATGAGTCTTCGATGCTGTCTGATAAGTATTCCGAAGCTGAATTCTTTCGTTTTGGCTCCGGTTATTTACTTCAAGATCTACTAGCATACATTAATTTTGATGCAAATGATCATCATAAGCAGCTTGTTTTTATTGGTGACGGAGCGCAATTGCCTCCGGTCAATTCGAAGAATTCTCCTGCACTGGATACCCGGTACCTGAATAGTCTTTTAGGGCAATCGGTCGAAGAATATGAACTCAAGGAGGTCGTTCGTCAAAAAGCAGATAGTGGTATTCTTGTCAATGCGTCTGCGCTTAGAGCTTCAATTGCAGAAAACAATTTCAGTGTGCTCGATTTGCTCAACAATGCTGCTGACGTATCTGACGTTGAAACAGGTGAATTGCTAAATTCGTATGTGAAAGTGAGCGGAGGTCAACTTGGGGACTCTACTATTATTGTTGCGCATTCTAACAAACAAGTCAGGGATTATAATGAGCTGATTCGCTCTTATTTCTTTCCGAATTCTCCGACGATTACTTCAGGGGATCGAGTTTTAGTCATTCATAATAACTATCATTACCCGATTCCGCTCCTTAATGGCGATTTTGGCGAAGTTATAGAGGCTTCTCCGACGGTTGAAAAGCGTACTGTCATTTTAAAACAACGTATAGACGGTGAGCTCAAAACTATCCCCATATTGCTTCAATTCCGCCTGGTGCTCATTCGCTTCTTTGATATCTACAGT
>PXAS01000475.1 GCA_003565815.1 PVC group bacterium | reverse complement strand
GTTAACAGTACCTCCGATCCGGTTCCCCGCCCCGGAGGCGTAGTCTGGCACACCCAGGGGAGTGGCAAATCCCTCATCGATAAAATTGCCTTGTGAGAAAAGGACTCGGTTCCACTCCGGCTTTCCCCGTCCAACTCTTAATTGGTCTGTCTGGCGTTTCCAACAATTCCTTGCAGGCCATGAGTTTGCGAGGATTCAAAGCAAAGACCTCACGGCTTCAGGTTCAGTTCATGCTTCGCGAAAACCCCTGGAAATTCCAAAAATAAGTGAGAGTTCGGTTAAATCGTACAAATAACATACGAATTATATTGCAAAGCCCTTTTTCGGGTTTATATCAGATGCATGAAAACCCGAAAGGGCTTGAAAAATGAACCGAAAAGAAGGCGAAAAATTGACATGAGTCCCTCACAAATCGTGACCCAGAAGCGAATGACAGCCGAAGAGGCCGCCGCCATGATTCAGAATGGCGAGGTGATCAGCACCAGTGGTTTCACTCCCGCCGGTTATCCCAAAGCCATCCCGATGGCTCTCGCCGCCAGAGCCGAAGCCCTGCACGCCCAGGGGCGGGATTTCAAAGTGTCCCTCTATACCGGCGCAAGCGTTGGCGATGAATTGGACGGGTCGCTGGCCCGGGCCAAGGCCCTCAATTTCCGGATGCCGTATCAATCCAACAAAGAAATTCGGGACGGCATCAATTCCGGTGAGATCGAGTTCGTGGACTTCCACTTGTCCCATGTGGCCCAATACCTTCGCTACGGGTTCATTCCCCGTTCCACCACCGCCATCGTGGAAGCGGTGGAAGTGACCAACGACGGAAAAATTTACCTCAGCACCTCCGGCGGCATGAGCGCCACCTTCCTGAAATCCGCCGACAGGATTTTCGTGGAACTCAACGAGTCCATGCCCAAAGGCCTGATGGGCTTTCACGATGTCTACGTGCCCAAATCGCCGCCCAACCGTCCGCCGTTGCCCATTTATCATCCCGGGGACCGCATCGGCACGCCGTATGTGAAAGTGGACCCTTCCAAAATCGTCGGCATTGTCACCACGGAGTTGCCCGACAAAACCCCGCCGTTCCGGGCACCGGACGCGGACAGCGAGGCCATTGCCGCGCACGTGATCGATTTTCTACTGCACGAACAAAAAATGGGACGCCTTCCCGAGCATCTTCCCTACCAGTCCGGCGTGGGCAACGTCGCCAACGCGGTCCTGTCCGGTTTCGCGTCCCATCCGCAAATCGACGCCATTTCCCTGTACACGGAAGTCATGCAGGACGGCGTGTTCGAACTCATCGAAGCGGATCGCCTGGAAATGGCGTCCACCTGTTCGCTGACCCTTTCGCCGGCGGGTCAGGTGAAATTCCGGGCCAATATTGACGAACTGAAGCATAAAATCATCATCCGTCAGCAGGAAATGTCCAACAATCCCGAAGTCATTCGCCGTCTGGGGGTCATCTCCATGAACACGGCCCTGGAAATGGATATTTTCGGCAACGTCAACTCCACCCACGTGGTGGGCAGCAAGATGATGAACGGGATTGGCGGCAGCGGCGACTTTTGCCGAAACGCCTATATTTCCATTTTCATGACCCCCTCCATGGCCAAGAACGGGGACATTTCCGCGGTGGTGCCGATGGTGAGTCACGCCGACCACAACGAACACTCGGTGCAGGTGATGGTGACGGAACGCGGCTTGGCCGATTTGCGGGGACTTTCCCCGGTGCGGCGGGCCCGGCTGATCATCGAGAAGTGCGTGCATCCCGATTATCAGGAAATGCTGACGGACTATTTGGAGTATGGTCTCAAACACGCTCCCTCGAAGCACACCCCGCATGTGCTTGCAAACGCATTTGACTTTCATAAACGTTTTCTAGAAACCGGCAGCATGAAAATGCAAGAACCCGCCGGCGTCTGAACCCTTTCGGAGAATTGACCCCATGTCGACCGCCCCCCTCACTCCCCATCTCAACCTGCGTGAATCCTTTGGAAATCCAGACCCCGCGTTGTGGATGTCCCTGACCGAAAAAGTACTCAACGGCGTGCCTTTTGAGAAAAAGCTGGTGGTGCGGACCCCCGAGGGCATTCCGGTGAAACCCATATACGACGTCAGCACCCTGAAGACCACGCCCTGGGGAGACGGTACGCCCGGAAAGTTTCCCTACGTGCGCGGAACGGATTCGGCCGGATACCACGCCGGCGCCTGGGAAGTTCGCCAAAACCTCCCGTATCCCACCGCCGCCGAATTCAATGCCGCCGCCAAACGGGATCTGGGCCGTGGACAGGATGCCCTGGTTTTGCGTTTCGACAGCACCGGACGTCAGGGGATGGATCCCATGGACCGCGCGGGCGTGGATGGTACCTCGATCACGGGAGTCAAAGACTTTGAAGAAGCGCTGGCGGACATCGATCTTACCGACATTGCCGTACACATCGAAGCCGGGGTGAGTGCCCCCGCAGCCGCGGAAATGTTGTTGAAACGGGAAAACGCCCCTGTCCGCGGCAGCGTTTGCCTGGATCCCGTGGCCCTGCTGGCGGTGGACGGTCAGTTGCCCATGACGCAGGAACGGGCCTGGGACTTGCTGGCCGCGCATGTGAAATTCATGAACCGTCATGCCCCGCAAATGAAAAGCATCGGCGTGGACGTCACTTGGTCCGGAAATGCCGGGGGCAACGCGGTCACGGATTTGGCCCTCATGCTCGCCTCCGCCGCCGAAACCTTGCGGGCGCTGGACGAACGCGGCATTTCTCCCGATTTGGCCGCCTCCAAAATGTTGGTCCGCTTTCCGGTGGGGACCGACTTTTTCATGGAAATTTCCAAATTCCGCGCCGCCCGCGGCGTGTGGGCCCATCTGATCCGCGCCTGCGGGGGAGGGGATGAAGCCGCGAAGTTGACGCAGCACGCGGTCACCTCCATTTGGGAACAAAGCGCCCTCGATCCCTATGTCAATTTGCTCCGCGCCACCTCCGAAGCCTTCAGCGCCGTGGTTGGCGGGGTGAACGGTCTGACCGTGGATCCCTTTGACACGGTTTTTGGTCTGCCCAACGAATTTTCCCGCCGGATCGCCCGCAATATTCAACTGGTGCTTCGGGATGAAGCCCACTTGATGGAAGTGGTCGATCCCGCCGGCGGTTCCTGGGTGGTTGAGGCCTTGACCAAAGAGCTCGCCGAGGCCGCCTGGAAAAAATTCCAGACCATCGAAAAGGCCGGCGGAGTTCTGGCCATGTTGCGGGACGGCAGCCTGCGGAACGAATTGCAGGATCTCGGGAAAGAACGAAAAACCAAATTGGCCCAACGGCGTGAAGTCAAAGTGGGGGTCAATCAATTTGCCAACCTCGAGGAAGTCAAACCCGAGGTTCACCAACCCGACCCCGCCGACATGGCCCGCGCGGCCCGCAACCGCATCACCGCCTTGCGCGGACGGCGGGATGAAACCGCGGTACGCGCCCAACTGAAATCCCTGCGGAACGACCGCTTGCCCGACGCCTTCTGCGAAGCGCTCCGAATCGGGGCCACGCTGGGCGAAGTCATGACCGCCCTGGGCGCCGGAGAAACCACCCGGGTGGTGCCCGTGCAATTGGGTCGGCTGACCGAAGGCTACGAACGCTTGCGCCGGAACATGGAGGCCTACGTGGCCGAATACGGGGAGGCCCCCAAAATTCATTTTGCCCAAATGGGGCCGGTCCGCCAACACAAGATCCGTTCCGATTTCAGCGCCGAATTCCTGCGGCCCTCCGGATTCCGCCTGCTTGTGGAGGAAACCTACGAAGACGCCGAAAGCGCCGCCGCCGCCGCCGTGGCCAGCGGCGCCGCCGCCACCGTCATCTGTTCCACGGACCTCACCTATCCCGAGCTGGTCCCCGCTTTTGCCAAGGCCGTGAAAGCGGCCGCCCCGAAGATCCAGGTTTTGGTGGCCGGATTGCTGCCGGACCATCTCGAGGAATTCAAAGCCGCCGGCGTGGATGAATTCATCCACTTGCGCGCCAACAACCTGCAATTGCTCACCGACCTACAAGCCCTTACCGGAGTGGCCCAATGAATCGTGTTCCCGACTTCAACACCATCCCCTTTTCCCCCGAAACCACCGACTTCGATCCCGACGCCTGGCGCAAGGACTTGGAGACCCGCAACGGGAAAAATGCCGCCGATTTGCTCACCGAATCCCTGGAGCACATCAACGTGCGCGGCTTGTACACCCATGCCGACTACGCCAACTGCGATCACCTTGCCTACACGTCCGGGATTCCGCCGTTTTTGCGCGGACCCTACACCACCATGTACTGCATGCGGCCCTGGACCGTCCGGCAGTACGCCGGGTTTTCCACCGCCGAAGAGTCCAACGCCTTTTACCGCCGCAACCTCGCCATGGGGCAGCGCGGGCTGTCCGTGGCCTTTGACCTCGCCACCCATCGCGGATACGATTCCGATCATCCACGGGTCACCGGCGACGTGGGGAAAGCGGGCGTGGCCGTGGATTCCATCCTCGACATGAAGGTGCTTTTCGATGGCATCCCCCTCGACAAAATGTCGGTGTCCATGACCATGAACGGCGCGGTACTGCCCATTTTGGCCTTCTTTATTGTCGCCGGCGAAGAACAGGGCGTGCCCATGGCGCAACTCACCGGCACCATTCAGAACGACATCCTCAAGGAGTACATGGTGCGGAACACCTACATTTATCCGCCCCTGCCCTCCATGAAGATCATCGCCGACATTTTTGAGTTCACCTCGCAGAAAATGCCCAAATTCAACAGCATTTCCATTTCCGGCTATCACATGCAGGAAGCGGGCGCCACCGCCGACCTGGAAATGGCCTACACGCTGGCCGACGGCCTCGAATATGTCCGCGCCGGCATTGCCGCCGGCATTGACATCGATGCCTTTGCCCCCCGCTTGTCCTTTTTCTGGGCCCAGGGAAAAAACTATTTCATGGAAATCGCGAAAATGCGGGCCGCCCGGGTCATCTGGGCCAAACTCATCAAACAGTTTGACCCCCAAAACGACAAATCCATGGCCCTGCGCACCCACAGTCAGACCTCCGGCTGGTCCCTGACCGAGCAGGACCCCTACAACAACGTGGCCCGCACCTGCATCGAGGCCATGGCCGCCACCCTGGGCCACACCCAGTCCCTGCACACCAATTCCCTCGACGAAGCCATCGCCCTGCCCACCGATTTTTCGGCGCGGATTGCCCGCAACACCCAATTGTACTTGCAACACGAAACCGGTATTTGCCGGACCGTGGACCCCTGGGGCGGTTCGTATTACGTGGAAACCCTGACCCGCCAGCTCATGGAGCGCGCCTGGGAGCATATCCTCGAAGTGGAGCAACTCGGCGGCATGGCCAAGGCCATCGAAACCGGCCTGCCGAAAATGCGGATCGAAGAAGCGGCCGCCCGCAGACAGGCCCTCATTGACTCCGGTCAGGAAACCATCATCGGGGTCAACAAATACCGCCTCGAAAACGAGGATCCGCTTGAAATTCTCGAAGTGGACAACACCGCCGTGCGCGATTCCCAAATCCGCCGTTTGCAAAAATTGCGGGACGAGCGGGACGAGTCCCAATGCCAGGGCGCCCTCGATGCCCTCAGCGCCTGCGCAGAAAGCGGTAAAGGCAATCTCTTGGAACTGGCCGTGGACGCCGCCCGCGCCCGGGCCTCCCTCGGCGAAATTTCCGATGCCCTTGAAAAACATTTCGGAAGGCATCAGGCGGTCATCCGCTCGATTTCCGGCGTTTACAGCAGCACCTATGGAGAGGACGACAGCGTGAAAGAAGTGATCGAACTCGCCGACAAATTCGAAGCATTGGAAGGGCGCCGTCCCCGCATTCTCATTGCCAAGCTGGGGCAGGACGGGCACGACCGCGGCGGCAAAGTCGTGGCCACCGCCTTTGCCGACCTGGGCTTTGACGTGGATGTCGGTCCGCTGTTCATGACCGCCGAGGAAGCCGCGCAAATGGCCGTGGAGAATGACGTCCACATCGTGGGCATGAGTTCCCTGGCCGCCGGACACAAAACCCTTTTGCCCCAATTGGTGGAGGAATTGAACAAACGCGGACGCGAGGACATCCTCGTGGTGATCGGCGGGGTGATTCCCGCCCAGGATTACGCGTTTCTGCGTCAACACGGCGCCGCCGCCATTTTCGGCCCCGGCACCGTCATCCCCGTGGCCGCCAAAAATCTTCTCGAGCAACTCCTGAGCGAAGGAGAGGCGGAATGAGCGACAGCGGGCGACGCAAACCCGAATGGGCCGGAGACGGCGAGGGCTTTACCTGCTCGGTCATGGACGGCGTGGCCGGCGGCCATGACGGCTTGCCGGGTGCGTCCGCGCGTCCCCGGTTTCAGCGCCGTCGTCCCACCTACAGCGAAGCCCAGATGCTCGCGGGCGTGCGCGCCGCCGACCGCACCGTCCTGGGGCGCGTGCTTTCCCTCATCGAAAGCAATGCCGATCATCACATGGAATTGGCCCAGAACCTTCTGCGGCAACTGCTGCCCGAAACCGGACGCGCCATCCGCATTGGCATCACCGGCGTGCCCGGCGCCGGAAAAAGCACCTTCATCGATGCCTTTGGCACTTTGCTGTGCGAACAGGGTCATCGGGTCGCCGTCCTCGCGGTGGATCCCAGCAGCACCCTGACCCGGGGCAGCATTCTCGGGGACAAAACCCGCATGGAGTCTTTGTCCCGCCACCCCGGCGCTTTCATTCGGCCTTCGCCCACCGGCGGCACCCTTGGGGGCGTCAGCCGCAAAACCCGCGAAACCATGCTCCTGTGCGAAGCGGCGGGATTCGACGTGATTCTCGTGGAAACCGTGGGCGTGGGGCAAAGCGAAGCCACCGTCCGCTCCATGACCGATTTTTTCATGCTCCTCACCCTCACCGGCGCCGGGGACGATCTTCAGGGCATCAAACGCGGGGTCATGGAAAATGCCGACGCCATCGTCATCAACAAAGCCGATGGCGACAACCGCGCCAAGGCCGAACGGCTTGGTCACGAATTCACCCATGCCCTGCGGTATCTGAAAACGCCCACCCCCGGTTGGCAACCCAAGGCCTTTTTGGTTTCCGCCCTCGAAAAACAGGGGCTCGGCGAGGTGTGGGGCGCCATCGAACGCTTCCGGGAGATCACCGGTGAAAACGGCTTTTTTGAAACCCGCCGTCACGAACAGGTCACCGAATGGATGATGAGCATGGTGCTCGATCAGGTGCAACAGCGCTTTCTCGGCCTGCCCGCGGTCCAACAACGTTTGCCCGCGCTCCGGCGCGAAGTGGCCGAAGGAACGCTGCCCGCCACCGCCGCCGCCCGCGAATTGCTCAATACCGCCAATTGCCCCCTTTTTTCACCCAAAACCCCTGAAAAGGATTCCACGCATGATTCAAAAAGTTGACCATATCGGCATTGCCGTGCGTTCATTGGCGGAGACCATTCCGTACTACGAAAACGCCCTCGGCATGAAACTGCTCAAAACCGAGGAAGTGGCCTCCCAAAAAGTGCGCACCGCATTTTTCGAAGCCGGCGAAACCCACGTGGAATTGCTGGAACCCACGGCCGAGGATTCCCCCATCGCGAAATTTTTGGATAAAAACGGGGAGGGCATTCACCACGTCGCCTTTGGCACCGACGACATCACCGCCCAGCTCTCCCAAGCCGCGGACGCCGGGGTTCGCCTCATCCACGAAGTGCCCATGACCGGCGCCGGCGGCAAACAAGTCGCCTTCCTTCATCCCAAATCCACCCATGGCGTTCTCACCGAATTCTGTTCCGGCGGCGAACACTAATCCCGTATCCCGTATCCCCTTTCCCCTATCCCCCAAAACCCCAGGCCCAGTCATGTCCGTAAAAATCATCATCCTCCGCAAAGTGCCGCAAGGCACGGAAGCCGCAATCAAACCGCTTGTGATGCAACTGCGCACCCTGTGCATGAGCAACGAAGGGTATATTGGCGGCGAAACCCTGATCAACGCCGATGACCCCACCGAAATTCTGGTCATCAGTTCCTGGAAAGACGTTGGCGAATGGAACTGCTGGCTCGCCAGCGAGGAACGCGCCAAAATCCAACAACAAATCGACGACATCACCGGTCATCAGACCGTGTATCAAGTATATTACCACGCCTGAACCGACGAAAGGCTTTCCCCATATGAATACCGCAAAATCACTCGACGAACTCATCAATCTACGTGCCGAGGCCCGCGTGGGCGGCGGCGAGGCGAAAATCGCCAAGCTTCACGAAAAAGGCCGCCATACCGCCCGGGAACGCATCGATGCCCTTTTGGACGAATGCAGTTTCGAGGAATTTGATATGTTCAAAGTCCATCGTTGCGTGAATTTCGGCATGGAGAACACCAAATTTCTCGGCGATGGCATCGTGGTGGGCTCCGGCACCATCAACGGGCGCCTGGTCTACGTGTATGCCCAGGATTTCACCGTCTTCGGCGGCTCCCTTTCCGAAACCATGTCCGAAAAAATTTGCAAAGTCATGGACATGGCGGTCAAATGCGGCGCCCCCGTCATCGGCCTCAATGATTCCGGCGGCGCCCGCATTCAGGAGGGGATCGAATCCCTGGCCGGGTACACCAATATTTTATACCGCAACGTCGCCTGCTCCGGGGTCATCCCCCAGTTGTCGGGGATTTTCGGACCCTGCGCGGGCGGTGCGGTTTATTCGCCCGCGCTCACCGACTTCACCGTCATGGTGCGGCACAACAGTTATATGTTCCTCACCGGCCCCAAGGTGGTCAAATCCGTGACCCACGAGGACGTCGGGGTCGAGGACCTCGGCGGCGCCAGTGTGCACACCACCAAAAGCGGGGTCGCGCATCTGGCCGCCGACGACGGTGCCCAGGCCATCTCCCACTTGCGGGAAATGCTCTCCTACATGCCGCAAAACAACATGGAGAAACCGCCCATCCTCGAAAACGAGGATCCGCTCGACCGGGCCGAAGCCATTCTCGACGAGATGATTCCCGACAATCCCAACCAAGCCTACGACATCAAGGACGTGATCCGGGAAGTGGTGGACGAAAAACATTTCTTCGAACTGCAGGCCGACTACGCCGCCAACATCGTCATCGGGTTCGCCCGCTTCGGCGGACAGTCCGTCGGCATCGTCGCCAACCAACCCAACGTCCTCGCCGGGGTTCTCAACAACGACGCCTCCATCAAAGCGGCCCGTTTCGTGCGCTTCTGCGACTGCTTCAACATTCCCTTGGTCACCTTTGTGGACGTCCCCGGATTCATGCCCGGCACCGTGGAGGAATATGCGGGCATCATTCGAAACGGGGCCAAACTCCTCTACGCCTACGCGGAGGCCACCGTCCCCAAAATCACCATCACCACCCGCAAATCCTATGGCGGCGCCCATTGCGTCATGAGTTCCAAACAGCTGGATGGCGACCTGAACTACGCCTGGCCCACCGCGGAAATCGCGGTCATGGGCGGCAAAGGCGCCGTGGAAATTCTCAATGCCCGCGACATCAAGGGAAAATCACCCGAAGAAGCCAAGGCCATTCTCGCGGAAAAAGAAAAAGAATACACCGAACGCTTCGCCAACCCCTATGTGGCCGCCGGGCGCGGATATGTGGATGATGTGATTCTCCCGCGTGAAACCCGCTTGCGGGTGATTCGCGGACTGCGGATGCTGCAGGACAAACACCGCACCACCCACCCCAAAAAACACGGTAACATTCCCCTCTAATTGGAGCCCGTCCCGATGCCACGATTCCTTTACCTTCTTACCGGATTGCCGGTCCTTCTGCCCCGGATGGCCCTGGCGGAGGAAGCCGTCGCCGAAGCGGCGGCCACCCAAAATGGCGACCCCAGAGGCCTTTTCCTCGCCCTCACCGGGGTCCTCATCGTCTTTGCCGGGCTGGCGGCCATCAGTCTCTTTATCGCCATGCTCCCCAAAATATTGGGAGGGCTGGAACGGAGAGGCAAGGCATCGTCCGCAGCGTCGGACAACCCCAACACCAAAGCCGTTCCCCGTCCGGAGGGAAAAGGCTTGGACGAGGGCACGCTCGCGGCCATCACCATGGTCGTGGAGGCGGAAACCGAGCGGCTTTCCGGCAGCAACTTAAAAGTCACCATGGGGTTTAACCAGTCCACCTGGGCCCTTTCCAGTAAAATGCGCGTCATCCCCGGCAGGATCAACTCATGAGAACCTATACCCTGAACATCGACAACAAAGACTACGAGGTGGAAGTTAAAAGCTTCAGCCTCCAACAAGCCACCCTGGTGGTCAACGGCAAAACCATTTTCGTGGATGTCAAAGACGTGAGCACCAAGGCTTCATCGTTAACGCAGTCCGGCTCCTCTCCGGCACCGGCGCCCGCCCCCGCACCGACTCCCGCGGCCGGCGGCAAGCCCCGGGTCGCGGACGGTCCCGGCCCCGCGCCCGCCGGCGGCAACGGCGTGAAAGCCCCCATTCCCGGCGCCATTCTCAGCGTCGAAGTGGCCGAAGGCGACACCGTGGAGGCCGGTCAACTGCTCCTGAAAATGGAGGCCATGAAAATGGAAAACCAGATCAAAGCCCCCCGGGCCGGCAAGGTGTCCAAAATCTTCGTCAAAGTGGGGGACGCCGTCGCCCAGGGCGCGGATCTATTGCTGATCGAATAGGCCCATGAACTGGATCATGCTACTCTTCGGGGCGATCATCATTGCCTACGCGTTCGTCAAAGACGCGAAACCGCTGTTGCTCGTGCCCCTCGGGTTCGGCATTCTCGTCGGCAACATCCCCGACGGCGGACTCGGCATCGGGGTTTCCGCGCCGGGCTCCATCCTGAATATCGTCTATCTGGGGGTTCAGTCGGGCGTGTTGCCGCCCATCCTCTTCTTCGGCATCGGCGCCATGACCGATTTCTCCCCCATGCTCGCCAATCCCAAGGCCCTGCTGCTGGGCATGGCCGCCCCCATCGGAATTTTCGTGACCATTCTGCTGGCGTCCCTTTTCGGATTCAGCCCCTCCGAAGCGTTTGCCATTGGCATTGCCGGGGGAGGGGACCCCGCCGCGGCCGTGTTCCTCTCCACCCGTCTGGGGGGCGATTCCGCCGCCCTCTTCGCCATCGTTTGTCTGGCCGCCGTGCTCATCACCTCCCTGACCCCGTTGCTGTTGCCGCCGACCTTGCGCTGGTTGACCACCGCCAAGGAACGGGCCGTGGTCATGGACCCGCCCCGCATTGTGGGCAAATTGGAACGCCGCGTGTTTCCGGTGGTCGCGTTTTTGATTTGCGCCCTCATTGCCCCCGGGTCCATCGCCCTGACGGGCATGTTGTTTTTCGGAAACCTCCTCAAAGAAAGCGGCGTGGCCGAACGGCTGGCCGGCACCGCCCGGGGAAGCCTGTTGGACATCGCCTACATTTTCTTTGGGTTTGGGGTCGGCATGGCCGCCGAAGGCAGCTTGATTCTTTCCCGCAACGGCCTCTTGATTTTTGCGGCCGCCCTGATCGGGTACCCGGGGGGCGCCATGGCCGGCGTCTTCATGGCCAAATGCATGAACAAAGTTTTCAAAATCAAAATCAATCCCCTCATTGGCGCCGCCGGCGTGGCCGCGCTTCCCGAAGCCGCCCGGGCCGCCAACCAAGTGGCCACCGAGGAAAATCCACACAATTATTTGCTCATGCATGCCATGGGCCCCAACGTGGCCGGACTCATCGCCACCGCCATCACCGTCGGCATCCTCTGGGCGGTCATGGTGTGAT